>JAJDNB010000205.1 GCA_022340905.1 Deltaproteobacteria bacterium
GGAGAATAGATGAAATACGCATCTCCAGTACTGCCCGCTCAGCCGACTGGATCCAGACCGAGTACAACAACCAGAGTGATCCCTCCAGCTTCTATAGCGTAGGGGCTAGCGATTGTTTCTTTTTGAGCGGTTTTTCCTGCAGTAGGAAGATAACCATAGATTCCAGCAAGGTGGAAAGCACCTCCGACCTTACAAACTTTCCGGTTCTCATAAAGATTGACAGGGACTGTAACATTAAGACAGCTGCTAACGGTGGCAGCATAAAAAACAGCAGCGGCTGGGACATCGTCTTTGCAGACTCAGACGGTGTAACCCAGTTGGACCACGAGATTGAGGAGTATGATGGCGACTCAGGGGATCTTACCGCCTGGGTCAAAATCCCCACCCTTCCTTACAACAGCGATAAAGACATCTACATGTATTACGGCAAGAGCGGCATAACTTGCGACCCGTCGAACCCGGCCGGAGTATGGAGCAACAGCTACAGGGGCGTCTGGCACTTGCACGACACCAGTGGCGACACCCAGGACTCAACCTCATACAACACAGACGGAACTTTTTCCGGCACGGTATCGCGGGGTGCGACAGGTGAGATCGACAACGCCTTCGATGTTGGCTATCAGGGTGAAGTAAATTGGGGAGACCCCGGTGATGGACATCTTGATGGTGGTACAGGAAGTTGGACGGTTAGCCTCTGGACAAACATAGATAGCAACAGAGGATCAGGATCATGGGAGAAAATAATTAATAAAGGAAAGAATAGTTGGCAGGCTGGCTATGAGATGGAGCTTGATGATACCGCTAATAACCTTTACTTTTCCATCAATGACGGAAGCTATTCTGAGTGGGGCAGGAGCGCTGTTTTATCCTTTTCATTGGACACCTGGATGTACCTCGTTGGTGTGGTTGACCGCAGCAGTAATCGAATTCGTCTGTATAAGGATGGTGATGAAGCAGATAATACCTACCTTGATACTATTGGCAGCATAAATACTAATGATTCTCTTACGCTTGGCAAAGACACTTGGGGGTATCCCTATGCCAGCTATGAGGAAGTACGGGTCTCCAATGTTGCCCGCTCAGCCAGTTGGATCAAGACTGAATACAACAACCAGAACGACCCCTCTTCGTTCTATAGCATGAGCCAGGACACCTGCGGCGGGAGCTATGGGTTCAATTACCAGTACTGCAAAAAAATAACTGTAGATCACACCCAGGTGGTGCAAGCATCAAATCAAAATTTTCCTCTTCTCATCAATATCCAAAACAATCCTGACTTGAAAACGGTGGAAAACGGTGGTCGCGTGGGTAACGACAACGGTTGGGACATCGTCTTTAAAGATAAAAATTGCCTAACCCTGGACCACGAGATTGATTACTACGATGGCGCAACCGGGACACTGGTGGCGTGGGTGAGGATTCCGGACCTGACCAACACCGAAGATTACGAGGTTTACATGTACTACGGGGACAGCAATGTCATCTGCTCACCGGAAAATCCAGAGGGCCTCTGGGATCCCAGTATTTACGAGGCCGTATATCATCTGAGCAATGACTATAAGGATTCCACCTCAAATGATCATGATGGCACGAACTACGGTACCACCTTTATCGCCGGCCAAATAGGCAGAGGGGCCTTATTCACCCCCTCCAATGGATGGGATCACATAGATTTGGGCAGCTGGAACGTTAATGACAATGATCTGGTGATCCAGGCATGGGCATGGCCCAATGATTTCAATCAAGGAGACCCGCGAATCGTATCAAAATGCGCTGATTGGGGTTCAAACGCTCAACAGCATGTATTCATGCTCAGTCTCTACAATGGGACCAACGGTGAGAATCGCATGAGATTCAGGGTAAAGACAGGTACGGATAATGCTTCAGGCACAGTTGAGCTTTTCGGCAGTGATACCACCGGCTGTCTACCCAGTGCCCAGGAGTGGTATTTTCTCACGTCAAGCTACTTCGATTCCACTGATCAGATGAAATTGTGGCGCGATTCCACTGGTGATGCAACCGTATATCAAAGTGGTTGGCTCCGGCAAAACACCTGGCCCGTGTGGATAGGGGCCAACCCCTATGGAACCAGCAATACCGAGTATAGCTGGGACGGCATACTGGATGAAGTCAGGATAATATCTCAACCTCGTTCGGCTGGCTGGATTACCACCGAATACCGGAATCAGAGCGATCCCGGGAATTTCTACACCGTTGGCTCATGCTTCGAGCAGACCAACGAGGTGACGCAGGAGTGGGTGGAGGAAGTTCAATAATTGCGCGAAGCGCCAAGCGCATAGCGTATGCGGCGAGACGAGCGAGACGCGAGGTCGGGCGAGACGGGGGAGAAAGAGGTCAGAGGTTAAAAATTCGAATTTCGAAATTCGAATTTCGAAATTGAAAACTGGCTACCGGCTACTGACTACTTAAACCAGGCAGCTTGGGAATAAAGGATGCGGTGTAAATCTCTAAATAACCATGGCTACACCTTGATCGAACTTGTAATGGTGATTGTCATCCTGGGTGTTATTAGCGGCTTTACTTTCCAAATGTTAGGTGCCGGGGTACAGGCCTTTAAGAAGTCCAGCGCCCGCAAAGATCTCTCCGACCAGGGCAGGCTGGCCTTGGAGCGCATGGTTCGCGAGCTCCGTGATGGCAAGGAGATCACCGACTGTTCGTCCAACAGCATCACCTTTAAAAAGGCCCATCCCGCTCAAGCTGCGGACAACATTGAAGAGGTTAAATTTGAGCTTGTCGGGACAAATCTGAAGCGAGTGGGAGACCCAAACGGTAATGCGGGTGGCCCCTATGAGGCAGTGCTGGCCTCCGATGTAACCAGTTTCCAGGTGGGCGAAGCTGGGGGGGGTAGCAGTTTGGCTGTTGACAATGCATCTTCCGGCACAACTGCCAGCGATACAGCCTCCAGTATGACAGTATCCCATACCACTGGTTCAGGCTCGGATCGCTTGATGCTTGTGGGTATTTCCTATAACAATGACGACTATGAGACGGTTACCGGCGTTACTTACAATGGCTCTTCTCTCACGCAGGTAGGGACGGTAAACAATTCAGATGATGCCCGAGTATATATCTACAGTCTTGTCGCTCCTGACTCGGGAACTCACAATGTGGTAATTAATTTTAGTGATGCCCTCAACGAGGGGGCCATTGCCGGGGTCGTGACTTTTACAGGTGTGGACCAGAGCACGCCGTTAGGAACCTTTGCTTCTGCCCAAAGTGATGATTCCACACCTGCTACTGTGAACATTCCTTCGGATTCGGGTGAACTCGTTTTTGGGGTGGCTGCTGCCGAATACCAGGCTTTTACTGCGGCTACTTCCGGACAAAACGAGCACTGGCGTAGGTCTATTAGCGGCGCAGATACCAATGGGGCGGGCGGCACCGACGCTGGCGCATCGCCGACGGTCCCCATGTCCTGGAGTCTGGATCCTTCATACAATCATTGGGCAATCGGAGGTGTCTCCATCAAGCCATCGGGCTCATCAGGTTCAACGGTGTGCAGTGCCGGGGGTGGTATAAGTTTTGACGCCTATAGTACAGCTACATCGAGTTGGCAAACCTCTACCAGCTTTTCTCACACCATCGGCAGCGGTTCCAATCGATTGCTGGTGGTTGGAGTTTCTATGGAACATGACGCAAGCGGCCCAGCAGTGAGCAGTATTACCTATAATGGACAACAACTTACCAAGATTGATTCAAGGGGTATATATAACGACTATTATGGCAGAGCGGAGCTATGGTATAGCCTCGAAGCCAACCTGCCGAGTGCGGGAGCCTACAACATAGTGGTCAACATCCCTACAGCACCTGAGGAGCTCATTGTGGGGGCAATCTCTTTGAGTGGGGTTGCCCAGCAAGCTCCGGAGGCCAAGGGCGAAAGCTCCGCTGACTATTCGGACACCATATCGACGAGCATAACCACGCTCACTGATGGTGCCTGGCTGGTAGATGCAGTTCATTCCGGGATGGAGTACGGATGTACACCAAATTCGGGGCAAACAGAAAGATACGATCGTGCCGGCGGTGCCGATACAAGTCGGCTTGCTGCAAGCACCAAGGAGGTTGCAGCTGCTGGTTCAACCTCAATGGGCTGGACACAGTCCGGTGCTAACAGAATGGCTCACGAAGTTGCTGCCTTCGCCCCCGCCCCTGGCGGTACCCCCTTGGTGCCCCTTAGTCTAACGCTCAGTTCTTCGGATGGCGGAAGTGTCACTATGCGAACGAAGGTGTATATGAGGAATGTTCCTGAGACTGGCAGTTAGGTCCATAGGAAGGCATAAAGCATAGGGCATAGAGCATAGGGCATAGAATAAGGAGTCAGGAGTCAGGATACAGAATTCAGGAGAAAGGCAATCAAACGCCTTTGACGATTTGAACGGCTTCCTGTGCTGGGAGGTAAGAAGGATGAAAAAAGGAAAGAATAAGTTAATACGAATGCCGTACGAGTTGCTGAGAAGCCAAGGCGGTTTTTCTATTCTGGCCATAGTCTTTGTGATGTTGGTGCTCTCTGTTATTGGATACTCCATGGCAAGGATGATGGCCACCAAGCAGAAGTCGGTGCCGGTTGTGGCTCATTCTAGCAGTGCTTTTGTCATAGCTGAAGGCGGGATCAATTGGGCAGGCAAGTACTTGAGTGATGTGGTGTCATGGAGCTCACTTTCAGATCAGTCCAAAAATCTTGGGAATGGAAACTTTACCGTGGCCTTTTCGGACTACTGTGCCCATGGCAGCTGTCCCGAAGGAGGCACCAACATGTGTGTCACAGCGACTTCCACCGGCGCTTCCGCAGATGGCAGGAGGGTGCTGGCCTCGAGATTCTGTCGGGAGCAGGGGTACGGGTGTACGCCGTAGTCGGTTAGGCCGGTTGGCCGGTTTGGCCAGTTTAGCCGGTTGTGAAAAAAGCATAGAGCATAGGGCATAGAGAAAAGAGAGAGGGCACTAAAAGCAGAATAAGGCGGGGATAAACCCCGCTTTTTTTATCATTGTCATTCCGGAATCCATTTAGTAGGTTGGGTGGTTTCCGCAGTGGCGGAGTTCACCCGAGAACAATGCTACCCTCAAATACCTTCCCCTCCCCTGGCGGGAGGGGATAGAGGGGAGGGGGATCACCCCCACCCTATCCCTCCCCCGTCAAGGGGGAGGGAAATGCGGGTAAAGGGGGGAGTAAGGGGGGATTTTTATATGACCGGCTTAACAGGCTAAACTGGCCAAACCGGCTCAATCAAAAATTTATAAAAAAATTATTGACATATATTTTTTGCTCCATTAGGATAAGTTTAAACTTAAAATTAAACGTTATTTAGCGAGAAGGAAATATGTAGAGATATCCTTTTTTTACGCTTTTCAGGACAACTTTAAATTTAAACTTACACGGGAAGGTAGATGGATTCAACATTCACTCATAGCTGGGCGTTTATTATGAAAACAACATCGGAAGTCGTACATGAGGTCGGGATCCCTCGTCAAAAGCTCTATTATCTGGAACAGAAAGCTTTTGTTAAGCCTGAAACAGAGCGAAGGGGCGAGAAGACATTTCGCTTTTATCCGGCTCGAGAGGTGGAAAAGGTTCGTGCCATCTGGAAATACCTCCAACAAGGCTTCCGATACCGCGCTGCCTACGAAAGGGCGCTGGAGGATTTGAGACAGCCGAAGCTGTTATGAAAGACGCGTAGCGCATGGCGCATAGCGCAGAGCGTATGAAAACAATGACACAGGGCATAGAACATAGAACATAAGGTCTTTTGTAGAAACACGGAACATTCAAGCATGATAAGTCACCTAAATAGTTGGGATGATACAAATATACTGATCTTGCGGATGGGGTTCAGCCCCGCCTGTCGCGTCCTAGGAATATTGGAACAATGGGTTTCAAAGGCAAAAAGGAAAACAAGCAAACCATATGATGAGTCCGACTTTCCCTATATTCCATTATTCCAGCATTCCAACATTCCACCCGTGAGGGTGCTATGGCAAAGCTAGCTAAAATCATAACGCCCGATATCCTGGGGAAGCTGAAGGGGCCAGGCAAGAGCCACCTGGGGATCGATATAGGCAATCACACAATTAAGATAGTTGAGTTGCGAAGCACTCCTAGGGGAATGGATCTCGTGCATCACGCCATTTCCTCCACTCCTCCCGGAGGTTTTCAGGTCTCGGTGGTTGCAACTCAACTGAAAGAGATGATTCAAGAAGGTCGGATTAAGAACAAACAGGCGGTGATTGGTTTGTCCGGCAAGGGTGTGGCAACTCGCCGCTTGAGCCTGCCAAACATCCCGGAAGAGGAAATTCAAGAAGCCGTCCGCTGGCAGGCTGGTGAGCTTTTTCCCTTTTCTCTGGGGGATGCCATGATCGCCTTCCAGGTACTCTCGAGGGATGAAAGCGGCAGCCAAAGCAAACAGGAAGTGCTGGTTGCTGCAGCCACCAGAGAAGCGGTCATGGAGCATGTTGAGTTGCTTCATGAAGCGGGTCTCGAGCCCGTTGGTCTGATGGCAGAGCCCCATGCCTTTGAACAGTTATGGCGAAACACTAATTTGGGAGAGGGTGAGGAGGGTTCCATAGCGGTTCTTGACCTGGGAGCTCGCAAAACGAGCATTCACATCTTTCATGGGCGAGAGCTTCAGTTTTCTCGATATGTTCCCACTTCTGGCAATGCGTTTACCATGGCTCTTACCGGGATGATTCGCGCAGGTGAGGAAGAAATTGAACTGAGTAGCACTCAGGCCGAAGCTCTCAAGCGGCAGCATGGAATTTCTTCAGTAGAAGACAGGGGAAAGACTGGCGAAGGAATACCTCTTTCACAGGTTGCCGTAAGGATTCGTCCGGTGCTGGAGAAGCTTGAGACTGAGATCTCCCGTTCCTTTGACTACTACGCTTTTCAATTCCAAGGTGAAACCATAAGCAGGCTTTTGTTGGCAGGTGGAGGAGCGCAACTAAAAGGAATCGAATCATTTTTTGCCGAAAGATTTGATGTGAAAGTTGGTTTTCTTGATCCCTTGGCGCCACTTATCTTCGAGGATAGCCAGGCATTTTCAGAAGTGGACGCGGCAACTCGGCCGGTATTTACCGTGGCGGTTGGCCTATCTCTGCCTCTGACGGAACGTTTCAATCTTCTCCCGCTTGACCTGCAACCACATCGAAAAAGGTGGAGTGTTAGGGCGCCGGTGGCCTATGCCACTTTGGGCTTACTTTTTTTGTTTCCCCTGGGCCAGTACGTCTGGCAAAGCCATCGACAGGTCGCCTCTCTTCAAAGCGCGGTTAATATCAAGAAGACTTCCTTTGAACAATATAAATATGTTTTCCAACAATATGAGCGAGTAAAAGCAGAAAACAGCCAACTCGAGGCCAGACTGGCCCAACTGCCGAAACTGGATATGAAGGTTCCTCCTTTAGCTGCAGCTCTTCGACTTATAAGCCAGAAAATACCCGAAAATATGTCACTGACAAACATGAATTTTGAGAAAAGAGAGGAAGGTGGGCTAGCCGTTAAATTGCTTGGTTTGATTTACGGTGAAAAAGAAGATGCTTTTCCCATGCTTACCAACTTTATGGAGGAGCTGGGAAAGGCAAAGATATTCTCGGAAGTCGAGCTTGAAAGTGCAGGAGATCAGAAAGTCCATGAGCCGGCAGCGTTGGCCTTTGAGATTGGCTGCAATCTTAAATGATTTTGGGTTTAGCCGGTTTAGTCAGTTTAGCCCGAGAGAGTAATTTATGAAACCAACCAGCTTAACTGGCGTAACCGGCATAACCGGCAACCGGTGCAAAACATGAAGCAACTGAACACAAGGGAAAAGATAATCACCGCTGTGGTCGGCCTGGCAGCGATTGTCTTTGTTGTCAACCAATTCGTGCTCGAGCCCCACACCAAGAAGGTGCGTAAGCTTCGAGCTGAGCTTGAAGAGTTAAATAAGCAGACCACGAGCATAGGTCCCAAGCTGGTGGAATTAAACACCCTGAATGCAAATTTGAATAAAAAAAGGCGGCAGGTAGCTGAACTAGAACAGGCACTTTCCTACAAGGCTGAGGTTGCGGAACTAATCCACGAAGTGAGTAGACAGGCCAAATCTAAGGGCCTTCAAATTCAAAACATTCGACCGGGTAACGACACCGCTTTGCGGACTCAAGGCGGCAAAATAGGAGAATTTCGCCAGCTTGTGCTTAATCTCGGCATTCAAGGGCGGTACGAACAGCTGGGTGAATTCATTGACTCGCTTGAAAAACAGCCCTTTTACGTCAAGTTCGCCGACTTGAATGTGGCGCCAGGCCGGGGGCAGCCACAGCTTCTGCAGATTCAGCTTCAGCTGGAGATTACGGTGAGAAGCTAGGAACATGTTTAGCCGGTTTGGCCGGGGCAATTACAAAAAGGAGGCGCACAAGATGAAAATTAAAAGATTTGAGGATTTGGATTGTTGGAAGGAATCAAGGGCTCTAAGCAAAGAAATTTATGATTACGCTAGGAGTCCACTATTTTCTAAGGATTTTCGACTTGCTGGGCAAATAACTGCTGCAGCGGTTTCCATAATGAGTAACATAAGCGAAGGCTTTGATTCTCTCTCCAACAAAGAATTTGTGAGATTTCTGACCTATTCTAGGAGGTCATGTTCCGAAGTCCAGAGCTGTTTATATGTCGCATTAGACCAAGAATATATTAAGGAGGAACAGTTTGAGGCTTCGTACATTCACTGCAAAAAGATACGCAAAATTATCGATGGGCTAATAAGGTATCTGAAACAATCAACGCCTGAATAGAACAGGATAAACTGGCCTAACCGGCTAACTGGTAAACTGGCAAACGGACTTTGAATGGACCTGACGAAACCGCCAAATAAGATTGTCGTTTACTGTGTAGCGGGTGTGGCGCTTTTGCTCTGGGTAATTATCTGGTTATTCGGGCCTAAACGCGAGCAGGTCCAGCCGGGCGCGCCGCTGGATAAGATGCTGGTGACTTTGGCCCAAGGCGGTAAGGGAGAGAAAAAAGAGGTGGAGGAAAAAACGGAAGAGTTAGTTCCTGGCGGCTGGGGCCGGGACCCCTTTTACTCCCCATACCAAGTGGCAGAAAAAACTGCAACTCCAACAGAGAAAGTTTCTGGACCAAAGCCAGAGCATCTAGGGCAAGGGCCGCAGTATAAGCTTTCCACGATCTTAATTAGTGGGTCCAACCGTTTGGCGGTCATCAACGACAGGGTATATGCAGTGGGGGACGAAATTGGCAAAGAAAAGATCTCCACCATTACCTTGGACCACGTAGTCCTTACCGGTGCTTATGGCGAGAGATTGCTCGAGGTACCCCAACCGCAAACGCAAGTAACGGTAGAGAGTACTCGAAAAAAATGAACCTCTGCTTCACTATTCCAGCTACGATGGGAGTGAGATGATTAGCCGGAAAGTCTGGATAAATAGCATAGTGGCGATTGCTGTTATGGCGTTGGTATATCTATTCACAGGATGTGCCGGCAAGCCTGAACCAGCCCCTGAGAGGGCACCAGAGACTTTTCCGGCTCCTGAATCTTCACTAGAGGAACTGACAGTTCCCCAATTTCAAGAGGAAGAGCCGGCCCGTTTAGCCATCGGCAGTAAGGGCAAACTTTACTCGCTTCGAGTTCGGGAAGCCCAAATACAAGACGTGCTTCTCGCCCTCGCCCAGGAAAGTGGAGAAAACCTGGTGGTGGACCCCGAAGTGACTGGTACAATAACAGTTAACCTCAATCGGGTTACATTGGAACAGGCACTGGACGCAATCCTCGGCCAGCTAGGCTTTAGCTTTCACCGGGAAGGTAGTATAATCCGGATCTCCAAGCCGGTATTGGAGACGAAGATCTTTCAGGTAAACTACATTAGCACCACCCGTAAGGGGGAAAAGACCGTAGTGGCCACCCATGGCTCAGGGGCCGGTGGCGAACAGATCAGCGCCAGTGAGACTCGTATCAGCGGCAAAGACGATATAGACTTTTGGGCGGAAATTCAAGAGGGTTTAACTGCCATCATCTTTTCCGACGAGAGACCGACGGCAGTATTGAGAGCCAGGCAGTCAGGGGTAGTCTCCAGTTTGACTAGCCAAGACGGGAGGAAGCTGGTGATTAGCAAGGTCAGTGGCATTATTCAAGTGCGGGACTATCCCGAAAAACTACGTGAGGTAGAGCAATTTCTCGAGAATGTTGAGACGGCAAGCCAGCGCCAGGTGCTCATCCAGGCCCGCATCTTGGAGGTGACCCTGAGAAAGGAGTTCGAGACCGGCGTCCGTTGGGACAACATACAAACGGAGTTATTGAACCTGGATCTCACCCAGCTGTCGCTCAGTTGGAACATATTTGGCGGGGGAACGCCAACCAGTGCCAAAGGTGCCCTACTCGTTGCGGGTGCCACTGAGTCGCTGGCAGGCGGTGATTTTGTCCTTGCCGATCTGGTAAAGGCCCTGGAGACCCAGGGCAAGGTTAAAGCGTTGGCCAGCCCCAAAGTGTCCACTATGAACAATCAGACGGCCATTGTCAAAGTGGCCAGACAGGACGTGTATTTCACCTCTGAAATAAGCCAGGGTGAAGTGAGCACACTGCAATCCTTCACGCCCAACACCATTGACGTGGGAGTCATACTTGATGTAACCCCTCAGATTGGCGGAGGTGGATACATCACTATGAACATTCACCCCAGCATAACGGCCGAGTATGATAGAGTGACTGCCCCGGATGGCAGTGAGTTTCCCCTCCTTCGCATTCGGGAGACGGACACAGTGGTCAAGGTGCGAGACGGACAGACCATCATCATTGCCGGACTTCTCCAGGAGCAGGATAATAGCACGCGGACCGGACTTCCTTGCGTGACGAACCTGCCGGTTTTGGGCTACCTTTTTGGTTACAGAATGGAAACCGCGGAAAAAACAGAGTTGGTAATCTTGATCAGCCCAACGGTACTCACCGGCAAGAGAATTGAAGAGATAAAGGGCGAAGATCTCAGGCGATTGGATCTGCTGGAACAGCAGGATCGCATGCCCATAGATTACCTGAATCCGTGAGCGAGAATTATGTACCAGGATTTTTTTGGCCTTCGCGAGAAACCTTTCGGGTTGACGCCCGATCCCAAGTTCCTCTTTTTTAGCGAAAAACACCGGGAGGCTCTGGACCATCTACTTTATGGGATTCATCAAAAAGAGGGATTTGTCCTGATCACTGGAGATACGGGAACAGGTAAGACTACTCTTTGCCGGGCCCTACTCGAGCGACTCAATCCTCACGAGGTAAGGACTTCACTCGTCCTGAACCCTTTGCTCAACGAAGAAGAGCTGCTCAAGGCTATTTTGGAAGACTTCGGACTGCCGTCGGCAGGGACCACCAGAAAAGAGTTGCTGGATGTGCTCAATCGTTTCCTCCTGCAGACTCTGGCTGCCGGCAAGACTGCGGTATTAATAATCGATGAGGCCCAGCATCTATCCACGGAATGTTTGGAGCAGGTGAGGCTACTTTCCAATCTGGAGACCCACAAGGAGAAGCTCATTCAGATAATTTTGGTAGGGAGTGAAGAGCTGTCGGCCAAATTGGAGTCGGTTGAGCTCCGTCATCTGCAGCAGCGCATCTCCCTTCGCTACCACCTCAGACCTCTTGACAAGAAGGAAACCAGAAGTTATCTGCAACACCGTTTGAACATGGCCCGAGCTGCAGGAAGCACTTCTTTCGACAGCGGAGCGCACCGCGAGATCTACCGTTTTTCCAAAGGAGTTCCTCGGCTCATTAATATAATTGCCGAGCGCTCTTTGCTCGCCGCATATCTGGGGGAAAGCCGCAAAATAAGACAACCGCATGTGGTAGAGGGGAGGCAGAGTCTGAACGGGAGATTTCCCAAAAGTCGTCCCAGCCCGCTTAAGAGGTTTAGCCACAGATGGAAGGAGGCCTCAGTTACACTTTCCGTCCTGGTAATAGCAAGCGCTTTGGTGTTTGTCCCCACAATTCGTGAGATGTTTAGGAGTTATGTGAACAGGGGTTTTACTCAGAAGTCTTATGCTCCCCTGAATTACTCGCGTCAATTTGTCCGGGCTGAAATCCCACAACCGCAGCCTGCAGCGATGAGAAGGCCGATCCGCACCGCAAAAAGAAATGTGACTTCCCCTTTGCACCCAGATGGGGAATCTTCAGTGGAGCACCCTGCCGGCAGCGATAGTTCTAGAAGCCGCCAGGTCATGGGAAATGGAAGTGACAGCCTCAAAACAGCAGGCGTGGCCAAGCCCGATAAGAGGCCATCTAAGGAAAGGTTCCCCCAATACCTGCTTAAACCGCCATATGTCTACACGGTACAAGTGGAGTCTTTTAAAGATTCGGAAATCGCAGCGGCGAGAATGCGGGAACTGCAGAATCGAGGCTTCGATGCCTGGGTGGCCTGGATAGACCTGGGTGAGATGGGTACCTGGTACAGGGTTCTCGTAGGGAAATACAAAGACAAGGGTGAGGCACAGGTTATGGCCCGCAAACTAAGTCAAAAGAGTGAATTCCAGAGGGCCAGACAGATAGCCACGCACAAGGAGAGCCCCAAGGGCCAAGGAGCTAAAATAGATTGAACCGCAGAGACTATAGAAAACAGAAGTCAGAGTTCGGAGATCAGAGATCAGACGACAGATGACAGAAATCGGTTTGAACCCGCCCGCCTCGCCTGAAGGCGAAGCCGATGGCGGGCAGGCGGCTTGAACGATTTCAACGGTTTTGATGACTTGAACGGCTTTGATGACTTGAACGGCTTTTTCTGATGGAGGTTAGGCGTGAGTCTTATTTCCGAATCGCTAAAGAGGGTGGCTGATCAGCGGGCAGGACGCAAGCAGCCACCGGTGATTCCTCGAAGACTCGCTGGCCAGAGGCCCGAAGGCAAAAAGCGGCTCTTAATACTTTTGGGTTTGACCGTGCTGCTTGCTGGCGTTGTCTGTGTAGTTGTTTACGGGATGATTTGGTGGAAAGCCGGGCAACATGCGGCGGAGCAGGCTCCAACCCCAGCACCACAGCAGGTTATTTTCGATAAGATCCCCGCCCCGCCGACGCCGTCGAAGAGCAATTCTGCAGAAGAGTTTCAGCAGGTGCAAGAGCCAGAGCAGGATGAGCGGACGCCGGTGCAGCCGAAGGTCGTTCAAGTTGCTGTTGAGCAAGAACCAGTCTCCCCAGAAGAACCCGTGGACAAACCATCTCCATCGGTGGATTCAGACGAAGGGGAGAAACCAATCACAACAGCTGCCAGGGAGCCACATGCGTCCGCTGTAGAACCTGCAGCACAACCACTGCAACCAAGAAATAAGGTGAAAGTTGGCGTGGTTAGCCTGCACTCGGCTGAGCAGATTGAGCATGACAAGAAACCTGTTCGCACCGAGAAAACGGTCGAGCCCAAGGTCCGCAAAATAGAGGAAAGCAAACCTGCGCACCAAGCTGTCGCTGACTCAACCGGGAAACCAAAAACAATAACCATCACCGAGGGAAAACAGCGAAGCTCGGTGGGCAGCAAGAAGCACGGTCAGGTCAATCTCTATGCGGAAAGGACAGCCGACACCGCTTCTCTCTATCGAAAGGCGGTGGCATACCAGAAAGCTATGAAGTGGCAAGAGGCAATTACAACTTACAACAAGTTGCTCAAAATTGATCCCATGAGCGCCGAAGTCTACAATAATATTGGTGTTTGTTACGAAAAACAGGGCCAGCTGAAGATGGCCGCTACGTCTTATGAGAAGGCTATCAGTATAAATCCCCGCTTCTATCCCAGTTACAACAATCTAGGGATTATCTATTATCGGTTGAGAGATTTTGACAAGGCCCGTTCCGCCTATGAGCAGGCCTTGCAATTGAATCCTGGCAACAGCCAAAGCGAGGTCAACCTGGCTTTGGTATACGAACGGCTTCGTCGAGGAGAACTAGCCCGCCGCACTCTCGAGCGGGTGCTAACCAATGATCCGGAAAACCCAGAAGCTCACTACAATCTTGGCCGGATATTGGAGGAACAAGGTCAACACGAACAGGCTCTCAGCCACTACCGCCAATTTCTCGCAGCTGACCCCTCAGCCTATCCTAAACTCCGTGAAAAAGTGGAAGACAGAGTACGCATTCTCGAAGGGCCCCCGAGCAAATAGGGCGCAAGGCTCAGGGCACGAGGCGCATGACAAAACTCACAGTAGCCAGCCTTTAATTTCGAAATTCTTACCTCTGACCTTCGACTCCTGATCTCTGACCTCTCTCTTCCTCATGCTCTATTTCCTATGCTTCATTCTCCTGGATTCTGACTCCTGTCTCCTGACTCCTTATTCATTCTTTGCTCCACCCCCCACTTGTCCTGAGCATGTCGAAGGATGCTCTATGCCTAACCACGAACCACGAACAACGGACACAGCGGCAGCTGCCAGCTGCAAACTGGAAAATTGGCCTGGTTTTTGCGTGTGATTTCTGATAGTTTTGGCCGAAAGTGTGAACCAACAACTGGGCAGAGATATATACTGCGTGTGGTGAGAAGGTTAACCAGAAAGAACACAAAGGGCACCGAGAATATTTTAGATTTGAGATTGTAGAGTGACGCAGGTGGGAATTTGAGGATATGGCAATCTGCAATCTGATCTTTGTGCCCCAGGTGGTTTTTTTGTGCTTTTCGCGGCTGTGTAATATTTTTTAGGATTGAGGCTCGCGAGCACTAAAAAGTGGTAAGGAAGAATGAAGAGGAAGCTTCTGGGTGAAATTCTGCGAGATGAGGGATTAATTTCAGAGGAACAGCTGAAGGCTGGCCTGGAAAAACAGAAGCGTGAAAAGGGACTCAAAATTGGCGAGGCCCTGGTAGCCTTGGGAGCTGTCACCGAGGAAGACGTTGCGAAAGCTATCTGGCAGCAGCGTAAGATCCCCTATGTGGATCTTGATAGCTATGCTCTCGATCCTAATGTTATCGAATTGGTTCCCGAAAAGGTGGCTAGAGCCTATACGGCTCTCCCTCTTTTTAAAATAGGCAACGCACTTACCGTGGCCATGGCTGATCCTCTCAACCTTATTGCGGTGGATGACCTACGCAGTAAGACCGGATGCGAGATCGAACCAGTGATATCCACTGAAGGAAAAATCACCAGATGTCTGGATCACTACTATCGAATGGATGAGTCTATCTCCCAACTTATCCAGGACGTGGCTGCCCGAGATGATGGGAAAAAGGATGCCGCCGATATCTCGGAAGCCCCAATGATCAAGTTGGCCAACTTGATCATTCAGCAGGCGGTTCGCGATGGAGCAAGTGATGTGCACATCGAACCCGGCGAAAAAGAGATTTCTGTGCGTTACCGAATTGACGGAGTATTGCAAGAGATCAAAAAACTTCCGAAGAGCCTGCATGAGGCAATAGCCTCCAGATTCAAGGTGTGGGGTGAGATTGACATTGCCAAGAAAAGGACGGCACAAGACGGCCGTTTTTTTATAAACACTGACAGTAAGGAAATAGAGGTCAGACTCTCCACATTCCCCACGATTTATGGGGAAAACCTGGTTATGCGGATTTTAGATCCTACTGCTACTATCCTCGAACTGAAAAGTCTCGGGTTGCCTCCTGCAATCTTTGACTCTTACATGAAACTGCTGAAGCTGCCGGAAGGTATGGTTCTGGTCACCGGTCCCACGGGAAGCGGCAAAACGACCACCTTGTATGCGAGTCTGGGAACCATCAGTGATCCATCCCTGAATATAATCACCATTGAGGATCCTGTGGAATATCGTCTCAGGCAAATTCGCCAGACACAGGTCAATCCCCAGGCTGGGGTCACCTTTGCCAGCGGACTGCGGGCCATTCTGCGTCAGGATCCTGACGTGATCATGGTGGGCGAGATCCGTGATATGGAAACAGCACAAATGGCCGCAAGGGCTGCTCTTACTGGACATTTGGTCTTTAGTACCTTGCACACCAACGATGCGCCGGGAGCAGTTACCCGGCTCGTAGATATAGGTGTTGAACCATTTCTCATATCCTCCGGCGTAGCCGGGGTACTGGCCCAACGCTTGGCTAGAACTATCTGTTCAGCTTGTAAAGAACCCTTTGTTCCGCCTGCGGAGATTCTAGAGCAGTTCGGCATTGCCGAGAAGGCGAAAGGCCGCAAGTTCTATCGAGGCAGAGGTTGTCAGACTTGCCGTTTTAGCGGATATCGTGGTCGAATCGGTATATATGAGTTGCTCTTAATCTCTGATACTATAAGAGAGCTGATCAACGAGAAACGAAGTGCTACAGAGATCCGCAAAGCGGCACTTAAAAACGGGGATCTGCGGACCCTCTTTCGCGACGGCTTGGAGAAAGCAGCAAAGGGAATAACAACATTTGAAGAAGTCTCACGCATCGTTCAGGTAAAGGCAGAATGATAACAGCAGGCAGCTAGCAGGATAACGATTAACGTCAATAATTGTCTTAGCTGCCCGCTGCCTCCTGGCTTCTGCCAGCTGGCTCTCCAATTGGCAACTGGATGAAAAATTTAGTGCCTTGGTCTTCGCTGGACTGGACCTCTATACTTCCCCCGTGCTCTTCTATAATCTTTTTGGTGACCGCCAGTCCCAGCCCTGTTCCCTGACTTCCCTTAGTGCTAAAGAAGACATCAAAAATACGGTTGCAGATGTTCTCGGGGATACCTGTCCCGTTGTCATCAATTGTAACAAGAACTTCCTTGTCCCCTTGCTTCTGCGTGCTGATCTTTACCTCACCCCCTTCTTCATCCAAGGCATCAATTGCATTGGTGAGCAAGTTGAGTAAACAACGGTGAATTCCCTGGGGGTCAGCCTGGATGAGTGGAAGTTTTGGGTCCAAGTCGAGCTGCAGCTTTCCGTGTTTTGTTTTGATCCGATCATGACACAACTCCGCAGCTTCCTTGCAAACTTCGTTTATGTGGCACGGTTGAATGTCCGGTTTCCTTTCCTTGGAATACGCGAGCATGTCCAGCACCAGATTGCTTATGCGCTGATTGCTGCGCCTGAGAATTTTCCAGACTCTGTTGATTACGTCTAACTCCTCGGCCGCTAGCGCCTTCTCCACCATGGCATGGGAGGTGTCCATGGCAGCCACTATATTCTTTATATAGTGTGAGAGTCCTGAGATAGCCTGTCCCATGGCAGCAAGTCGTTCATTTTGAATCTTGTCTTTATAGAGCTGAGCGTTTTCTACTGCAATTCCAGCAGCATTGCCGATGGCATCGAGAAGCATGAGGTCCTCATGGCTGAATGCCCCTGCTCCTGTTGTGTCCACATGAATTATACCGACAATCCGAGTACGCCCACGGAGGGGAGAACACATTGCTGAGCGTATTTGATGGAGAACCACGCTCTCAGCCAAACCGAATTTTGAATCTGCCATAGCGTCTGTAATGAGCACTGATTCTTTTTTTTCCAAAACGTGCGAGATGATGTTTTGGCTAATGCTGACTTTGTGGTCGAGACCTTCCTTTTTCTGCCACCGTGAGGACTTGAGCTCCAATTGATTCGTATTGGGATCGATGAGAAGGACGAACCCGCGTTCGGCCCGAACGGTCGCGAAAGTCTCGTCTAGAACTTTGTTGAGCAGCACATCCAGATCAAAAATAGAGCTGGCTATTCGGGTTACCCGATACATGGCACCCAGACTGAGATGACTACGGCCCAGCAGATCCATGAGCATGGAGGAACTCAGCGTCTGGGTGATGTTCATGACGGAGGCAGGCTCTGAAGCAGAGGGCTGGAGAAGCTGCTGATCGTCAGGTTGATGGAGGAGTGTAGGCTCATCCCCAGAGGATAAAGGTTGAGATAATCTCTCGACTTGGGGAGTATCGTCAGTGACAAGGCGCACGAGGAGTTCAACTTTGCCCAGAGTCAAACGGTCTTCAACTTTTAGCTCACTGCTGCTTAATCGAACCCCGTTTACAAGTATACCGTTTACACTCCCGAGATCCTCAATGGTGAGATTGTCACCGTTGATGAGAATTTTGGCATGTTGCCTCGAAAGCGTCCTATCCTCGAAACAGATCTGACAGGCCTGGTCTCGACCTATGATAACCTCGTCATCCTTTAGCACATAGATCTGCCCTTCTTCCGGTCCTTTGATAACCAGCAACTCGTAGGCTGCCATTGCCTATCCCTAATACATTGAAATATCAACAAAAAAGAAAATATATATCCCCGGGTTTAACTCTGGAATAGTAGGAGCAAAAAGTAGGCCAAAATTAGGAGTCAGGAGACAGGAGTCAGAATCCAGAATTCAGGAGAAGAGCAATTAGACTCTTTTAAATGCTTAAACGGTTTTAACGATTTCAACGATTTGAACGATGTTTTAGTTTATCTTACGAATGGGTTGTATTGCTTCTCTCTGCCGATAGTGGACTGAGGCGCCGTGCCATAGTTGTGACCCGGGAAGACCAGCGTATCATCAGGCAGGGTCAGGAGTTTGGTCTTAATAGAAAGAAGGAGTTGGGGCATGGAGCCGCCTGGAAGATCGGTCCGTCCAATTCCGCCGACGAATAGGGTATCACCGGTGAAGACATAACCATTTGTATAAAGAGACATCCCTCCTGGGGTGTGGCCTGGTGTATGGATAACTTCGAGAAATTGTTGGCCGAATTCGATCCGATCACCTTCCTCTACGGTGATGTCCGCAGGAGGTGATGCCTCGCACTGAAAGATCTGTAGGGCCAGAGATGAAGGATTAGCCAGTCTTTCGGCGTCTTCTGTGTGGATCACAATTTGAGCGTTGGATTTCTCTTTCATTTCCCTGTTGCCGCCAGCATGATCAGCGTGACAGTGGGTGTTAACAATGTACTTGATCTTGTCAATTTTCTTGTCAGTTGCAACCTCCAAAAGCAGTCCCACCTGATCTGCTGGATCGATCACTATTCCCTCGCCGGTTTCCGGACAACCAACCACGTAAGCAAAAACTGCAAAGTGGCCCACTTGCACTTGTTCGATAATCATGTCTCCTCCGTTTTGGTATCAGGTCCGCACCAGTAATATTTCCATGGGTTTGAAAATAAGCATGTAAACAGATTTTGACAACCAGCAAATAGTTAAGCGACGAAATATACGATGTTACCTCTATAGGTTATAGGTCATAGGTTATGAGTTATAGGATGTCTTCTACCTAGTACCTCTGACCTATTACCCATGACCTCCTTATCTTTCGCGGCGCTATGTGCTCTGCATTAGATCAGCATTTGGAAATATCCTCAACCTGAGCAATGATTTCTTTACCCGAGCTTGTTCCAATACGGTGAGCGCCAGCCCCTATCATTGCCTTGATGTCCCGGATCGTTTTGATGCCTCCCGCAGCTTTGACTTTGATCCTACCCTGGCCACACTCGGCCAGAAGTCTCACATCATCCGCGGATGCTCCACCTGGTCCGAAGCCGGTGGAGGTTTTGACGAAATCCAGTCCTGCATCCCCAGCTAACTGGCAAAGCTTTATCTTCTCTTGTTTAGTCAAATAACAAGTTTCAAGAATGATCTTTATCACCTTTTTTCCAGCGGCTCTCCGCATCGCCTCCATTTCCGTTTGAATTAACTCGTAGTTGCCACTCTTGACAGCACCTAGATTGGCCACGTAGTCGATCTCATGGGCGCCGGCTGCAAAAGCTGTTATTAGGGCCCTAGCCTTGAGTTCCTGAGTTTCGAAGCCTAAGGGGAAACCGGCCACAGAGCAGACCCGGACATCACTTTTTTCAAGAGTTCTCGCCGCAAGTTCGACCCAGCATGGGGCCACACATACTGTTGCAAACCCTATGGCAAAGGCCTCCTCACAGAATTTTTGCACCTGAACACTGTTCGCCGTAGGCTGCAAGAGGGTCTGATCGATTATACCTGCAACTTCTCGAGGATTGTTGAGATCAATCATTTCCTTTCAGTCCTTTCAGATTCAGAGAATCAAATTTATCTCTCGCCCGCTCACCCGCTCAGCGGGCTCAGAGAGAAAATAATTAAGTTCGATTATAAATGATTCGGTTATTCTTCACAGTGGCCAGCCGTGAAAGTTGGTGAGCCATGGTACGCTGGCGGTCTAAAATGTGTATGACCGTGAATCCCTGAACCAAAAGGTAGTCAGCGATCAATGACCGGTGACACCTATGCGGCGCTGTTTCGGCACACATGAAGCAGGTGGAACCCAAGGTAACCAATTGGCTTAATTTGGACGCCCCTGTGTGAAATGATTCTGTACCCATGTAGTCAGCAAAGTTTCGAAATCCCGGACTATCAAAGGCTACATGAGGGGAACTGTTACCCAGTCCCTCTCTGCGAAAACCACCCAGATCGGGAAACCAGGTATAAGAAATACTGGATTTGTCGAGCACAAATTCCAGGTTCTTTCTGCCAAACTGAGGATTGCGTCCAGAGCTGGGATAGGATCGGACATCGGCAAGGTGCTCGATTCCGAACTCATGGATTAGTTCCATGAATGTCTCAATACTTCTGTTACCATGACCAATAGAGTAAAGTCTGTCGGCAGTCTTATCTGACATATCTGTAATATACCATAGAAGGTCCGTTGTAGCTCACGACCTTCGCCGCATGGAGCATAGGGCATAGGGCATGGAGCATGGGGCACAGGGTGCAGAGCGCCAGGAAGCAGGCAGAAATCAGAGGTCAGAGGTCAGAAGCCCAGACGACAGAGGGCAGATGACAGATCGTTCAAAGCCGTGAATATCGAACAACAGAACAAGGAACCGCAGAATGATGAAGTGATCACTTCGATATTCGAAATTCCTTGTTCGATATTCTGCGGTTCAAACAGGAAGCAGCTCAGATGAGGTCAATTCCGACTGTTTTTCTCCTGAATTCTGGATTCTGACTCCTGTCTCCTGACTCCTTTTTCAACGCTACTTGCTACGGACTGCCTGCTGGATTGCCGTTCATTGAAGGACTATGCTATAGAAGATGAGAAATCTGTGGGAGCTGCTTTTCCCGCCCGCCTCGCCTGAAGACGAAGCCGATGGCGGGCAGGCAGCCGTGATTTATGCATGATACAGGAGAATGGAATGACCGCTGAACTACTGCCTGCGGGCAAGCTAAGACCTGAGATTTTGACGAAACTGTTGGGTCACACCTCCCAGGTGCCAGAGGTGGTAGTAGGGCCAGCGGTGGGAGAAGATGCAGCCGTAATCAAACAGGAAAACCACTACTTGGTAATTACTACCGATCCTATTACCTTCGCCACTGAGCGCTGTGGTTGGTATTCTGTATGTGTAAATGCCAATGATATAGCTGCTTGTGGCGGCACGCCGCGTTACTATTCCGCGGCCATTGTCCTGCCCGAAGGAAAGACCAGCCTGGCAAGCGTGGAAGCCCTTTTTGCCGAGATTGAGAATGCTTGTCAAGAGATTGGAGTGCTCTGGGTTGGAGGACATACCGAGATAAGCTCAACAGTCAACACTGTTTTGGTTGCCGGTCAGATGATTGGTTATGTGGAACCTGATCACCTATGTCGTAGCAGTGATGCTAAGGTGGGTGATGTTATTGTCTTGGTTAAGGCTGCCGCCATTGAGGCGACCGCCATTATCGCCATTGAGAAGGCAAATGAGGTACGAGCATTACATGGTGAGGCAATGCTAAAGAGGAGTCAGAATTTCCTGGAGAGGCCTGGAATAAGCATAGTTCGGGAGGGGGCTATAGCCCGAAATTTTCCGGTGAATGCCATGCACGATCCTACTGAAGGGGGTGTGATCACCGGGATCAGAGAAATCTGCATGGCTTCCAATTGCGGTGCCTTGGTTAAGGCCAACGCTATTCCTGTACTCCCCGAAACAGCGGCGTTGTGTTATCAGTTTGGCCTTAATCCTTTAGGGGCCATCTCATCAGGGGCACTGCTGCTTACTCTGCCAGCGGACGCGGCATCCGGTCTCATGGATGAATATTCAAGAAAGGGAATTCAGGCGGAGATTATCGGCGAGATAATGCTTCCTGACGAGGGATTGCTAATAGAAGAACCGGACGACAAAATTACACTCCTACCCGAATTTGTTACCGACGAAATCACCAAATTATACACCTGACCATTTGAGATTGTAGATCGCAGAGCGCAAAGAGCAGCCTTCCACAGGCTCCCCGGGACTACGCGCGGGACAGGCAGGCCAAGTAGCGCAGAGCGCTAGAGGTTCAAGGTGTAGCGCACAAGGCCCAAGGCTTTTCAAATGGAATGTTGGAATGATGGAGGGATGGGTCAAAGGAGAAGGAATATTGGAATGTTGGAAGACTGGAATATTGGGTCAAGGCATGCAGAAAGATTTTAAGTAGAAGCATATGAAATGGATAATAGAATTTTCTCCCAATCCAGTACCCATTGTTCCATTTTTTCATAATTCCATCATTCCAAACGCTGTGCCCAACATTCCCTTTTGCTGCCTGCTGCCAGTTGCCAGCTGCTCACTTGATTTACGCTATGCGCTATGCGGAGCGATGGGTATATAAAAAAGTACAATTGACCTGTCGTGAGTTGAGGGGAGGATACTTTTTTGCTCGACTAAAACATTATTTACAAGTGATTTCATGTAAATAGCGCTTGGCACGACCTTTGCTGGTTTGCTTGGCATCTCCCAACCATAAATGTAGGAGCAAGATCAATGGCCAACTCCTCGAGCGTAAAAAACACAAAGAAAGAATGTGGAGCGGGGGCACCAGCAGTAAAGTTGCCGGTATTTTACAACAAAGGCGGGAGAAAAGTAGAAGCCTACGGGACCCGCTTTTCAGCCAAAGGGTGTGTCATTTACACTGGAACTCCTCAAAACTGCGGCACTTCATTCTCCCTGAAGATTTCAAATCCCCATACCAACAAAACCGTCCAGGTGGACAGCTCGGTAATAATGCGCAAGCGTTTTCAGAATGCCAGGAAGTGGGGTATGGTAGTAAAATTTATCAATATGACCGAAGCGGATAGAGATAAGGTCGGGCAGATCGTTGCACAGGCAGCTTCAGTCCCAAAGCCGCCGAGCCAATCAAAATATCTGAAGACCCCAATTGGCCAGGTAATCCTCCGTTATTTCAACCTCAAAAAACTACTTGATTAAAACCGATTACAACAGATGACAGCGAAGCGTAGTGACCTAATGACTGCGAAGCCATATGACGCCAAGCGCTTGGCTGCCGGCTGCCAGTTGTCAGCTGTTAGCTAAGGTTGACTATGCTCCGATGATAGGGAAAATGCTCTCTCTTATTTGTTCGACTACGCCTTTGGCTAATGCTTGAGCACGGCCGGCAATAACTGGGTGAATTTTATGAGTAGGGTCAGAGAGAGTTGGATTTTGACCTAGTTCGGCTTGATGTTGCTGAACGAAAGGCTCAGGTAGGTTGTCCGGAAGTTTAATTCCCTTCATTATGGCCCATGCTTGGGTCCAGGCGCGGGCTACATTCATGATGTTGTATCCGCCTCCGCCCAGAGCCACCCATTTGAGATCCCATGATTTCATTTCCTTTATGAGCATGGAAAAACCATTTACAGTTAAGTCCATGGTGGCCAAGGGATCTGCGGCCAAACAGTCCACTCCCAACTGGGTAACCAGCACATCGGGTTTGTAAGCGTGCACCAGTGGTGGCACCACTTCCATAAAAACTGAAAGATACAAATCATCATCCGTACCTGGGGCCAGTGGCACGTTTACCGAGTAACCTCTTCCTTTTCCCTCGCCTATCTCATCCGGAAATCCAGTGCCAGGGAAGAGGGTGTGGCCGTGCTGGTGGAGAGATATTGTGAGTACTTGGTCGGTATCATAAAATGCTGCCTGAACCCCGTCGCCGTGATGAACGTCCACATCAAGATATAATACCCGCAGGCCGTCCTGCACCATCTTGGCGATTGCCACGGCAGGATCATTCAGGTAACAAAATCCCGCTGCCCGACTTTTCATGGCATGATGTAAGCCGCCGCCAATGTTAAAGGCGATTTTCCTATCTTCCTCTCTGATTTGGCGAACACATTCGAGCGTCGCGCCAGTGACCAGCAAGGACCAATCGTAGAAGCCGGGAAATACTGGGTTGTCACCGCTTCCCAATCCATATTTCCAACCTTCCGGAGGGGCTTTCCCCTCATTGGCCTCTTTTAAGATCTGGATATATTTTGCAGAATGAACCAGGAGCAAGTCCTGTTCCTCAGCTTTTTGGGCTTCAATCCACGGTGTTTCGGAAGTCTCGAAGAGTCCATAAGCGGAGATCAGATCCATGGTCAGCTGGAGCCGCTCTACCTTCAGAGGATGATGAGGCCCATAGCTGTGATGGCTGAAATCTTTACTGAAGACAAGAACCTCTTCGTTTACTCCACTCATAACATTCTCCTCGCCTCGGCGGTATGTTTGCTCAGTTTCAGTGCTGGCGGCACAATATTGAGAATTATATCTCTACTTACTTCATATGGGGTGATCAAAGCAACAGGAAGATAGAGCGTACTCATACAATTGGAGACTGCTAAGTTTCATCCTCCTCTCCCCACCGGTAATAATGTGGCGGAGCACAAAATAGGTTTCACCACAAAATAATGTAACACCGAGGATTAGACTTGGGCTAAAATGATTCTTAAAAATGGCTGGTGTTTTGTTCCCACACGGTTGGCGATGGTCCACAGAGGACAGGCCAGAAGAAGGAGGGTGACATTATGGCAAGAGCAATTGTTATGATTACGGCGGAACCAGGAATGGACAGAGGGGTTGCAAGTAAAGTAAAGAAAGTTAAAGGTGTGAGCAATGTGTACCTTGTCAGTGGCCTTTACGACATAGTAGCTGAGGTACAGACACCCGATGATGCTAGTATGGTTGCCTTGGCCTATGACAAAATTAGGGTAATCGACGGCATTCGAGAGACGCACACTATGTTTTGTCTGGAGGTGTAGTTGGAAAAACAATAGGTGCCACGACCATTGGCAAAGCTCGGAGAGAGGATGGCGTTTGCCATACTACCGGGGCAAATGAGGTTACTGCAAAAATATCTCAACTCGGCGATTGAGAGCTCGACCCTTTTCCGTGGCGTTGTCTGCTACGGGCTGAGACTCACCGTGTGGCCTTGTTTCCAACTGCTTAGCATCTAAACCCTGCTCAATCAACCACTCCGCTACAGATAGGGCGCGCCGGCGGGAAAGCTCCATATTATACTCTTTCGTGTGAGTGGAGTCGGTGTGACCGTTGATGACAATCTTTTTGTATGGATGCGTCTGGATGATAGTCCAGCATCTCTCAAGTCTTTTTTCCGACTCCGGGGTGATTTCGGCAGAGTCGGTGGCAAAATATATTTTAGGTAGGATCGCAGATCCTTGTTGTTCCAGAGATCCTTTCTGGCCGCTTTCTTCCATGGGCGCACTCAGGCCAGCCTCATACACCGACTTGAAAAGGGCGTCCAGAACGGGCACCTTACACTCAGGCCCCTGCCGGTCACTGACGCGGCTTCCATACCAGCTCCCCTTCACACGGCCTCTCTCGTACCACAGGCCATTCAGATGATTACCGTCAGTAGATAGCACCATTAAGGCAGTTCCCGAGTTTGGTCCGTCCTCCCACCAGCGGAATTTCAGGACACGACCGTTGCTTCTACCAGACAGCAGTCCGTGGTCAGCTTCATAACATCCGACAATATAGCTACCACTTTGCTCCAGTCGCATCAGACCGTAATTGCTCGAATAGATGCCATCGATGGACTTCTCTTGGGATACTGTGCCAAGGACCTCACCGTAACCCTCGAGTTCCATGAGTTGAGTATGAGAGGAATTTCCCCAATTGGAGAGTATCGCCAACTTCAACCAGCGGACTTCGGTGGGTTTTTCGAAGACAAATACTTTTCGTTTCCCTTTTGCCGCTTCCCCACTAACCATTAGATTCGAGATCTCATGGTAAGAGGTAGTCGAGCCGTACAATGCGAAATGCCGTGCTGAGATCCCGGGGAAATTTGACTCCTCAGCACCGGTGTTATCAATAGCAAAGGAGGTAAGTATACAGGGACCTGGTAGCTCTATCACGAACTCATTGGGATATGGGTAGCCTTTGGCGCTGCTCCATCCAGTGGCGTTGGAGCCATCCAGAAGTGCCTGAGCGTTCCATCTTCCACCGTACTGAGTTGTCGCTGACAAAACCAAGGCCCCTCTGTCGAGATTGAGAAGATCATCATCTTCGCTGGCGTGCAAGGGGACTGAGGCGAATACAACAATCAGCACTAAGCTCAACATTTGCCAAGCATAAGCAAGTGAACGTGCTTTGCTAAATCGATCCATGGAAGCCTTGCTCTAAAAAATTAGGTTAATGTTTGCCAATAATTTGCCGAGTGAACAGCATCCGGTCTGCCGCTGTTAAAATCAACTACTGATGCAGCTTTTTGACGAGTTCCGCCACCCGGATGCCCAACTTGAAGCCGTTCTGCCGGGCACTAGCATCTGGAGCACCCAGGCAGGCCACACCGTAGTGACCCGTTGCACTCATGGGATCGCCAACAATGATCATTCCGTAGATTAGCATGGCTTGGATGATGGATAGCATGGTGGTCTCCTTACCACCAGAGGCGTCACCGCCAGTAGCAAATGCAGCACCAACTTTATTTTCCGTTTTCCTGCGCGTGCTCACGAAATCGTCGAAAACCTTCTTTAATTCTGCTGCCATTACCCCAAAGTAGACAGGTGATCCGGCAATGATTCCATCCGAATCAACAAAATCTTCTCTTGTTACCTCTTCGGTGGATCGTAACACACATGAAACACCCTCTACAGACTCAACTCCTTCGCCCACAGCTCGTGCCAGCTTGTGAGTATTCCCCGTTCGGGAGTAGTAGAGTACGAGAACCTGCATAAACGGCCTCCTTATATAATTAGTGCTCATCCGAAACGTTTTTTCGGATCCGAGCCATCAGTCCTTCAACCTTGCTCAGGACAACCGGTCAGCGATCAGCTTGCAGCTGAATACATATAGATCCAGGAGCGTAAGCTAAAGACCGACTGCTGACTATTGATAGCTCCAGCCGGAAAATTTTGGTTACCCCACGGACACTTGTCAACAGAGATCAATAAAACATCTTTACAACCATAGCCACAATCGTTGGCAGTATAGTCCAAAGCGTTTCATTATTACAATGACCAAAGATTAATCAGCTGGCAGCACTGGGAAGGAGTCAGGAGCCAGTAGTCAGGAGAAAGGAGAGGTCAGAGGACAGACGACAGAAAACACTACGCACCACTTACTCCTTGGTAAAAAGTGCGCTCTGATGATATGATCCTCGGCATTTTGAGCTTGGCAGGCGCGGTAAGGGCGTTTTTGTGAGTGAGATATAGAAAGTGGCAAAGGTAGAGTCCTTGAAAACCTACAAGGCTGATTCGCTGTTGATGCTGACCGCAATCATTTGGGGCGGTGCATTCGTAGCCCAGAGGGTGGGTATGGATTTTGTGGGGCCCCTCACCTTTAATGGTGTGCGTTTTGCCCTGGGTGCTTTGACCCTCCTACCGTTGGCCCTGCGAGGCAATAAAAACAGAGGTAGAGGGCAAGATCTGGACAACAATTTTACCAGCAAGCAGGCCATTCTCGGAGGTGGCCTTGCCGGCTTGGTGCTCTTT
>JAJDNB010000030.1 GCA_022340905.1 Deltaproteobacteria bacterium
GGACCCACCAGGAGTACATCCACTCCCATGGAACAGATACCGGAGGCAATTGCATTCTCTATCATGTAGCCCGAGAGTCGCGTATCTTTGCCAATAACGATCTTGTGACGGCGCTTGTCATTCTTGAAGACGTAGGCAACACCTCTTCCCAACTGCATAGCCATCTCAGTAGTCATAGGGTACACATTGGCTACGCCCCTCACTCCATCGGTCCCGAATATCTTTCCCATAATCCAGTCCTCTTAACCGCAAAGCGCGTGGTGCAGAGCGCATAGCGAAATTATTATGTATTAATGTAAAGAATATATCTTATAGAAAGCTTCAACGCTTAGCGCTATGCGTTGATAATGGCATCCATCATGTCTACAATCTGACGGCAGGTGGCGACTTCATGAACCCGGACGATGTGGGCTCCTTTAAAAATACTGGCGCATACTGTAGCCCAGGTACCAGGCTCACGCTCAGTTACCTCCTTGTCCAGCACAGCGCCAATGAATGATTTGCGAGAACTTCCCAAGAGTATTGGCCGACCGAGTGTGGTCAAGGAGTCCAAGTGCTTAATAAGGAGCAAATTGTGGTGCACGGTCTTGCCGAAACCAATGCCGGGGTCAACGATGATCCGGTCTCGAGACACACCCGCCTCGCAGGCAAATCGAATCCTCTCTTCGAGAAATCCTATTATTTCGGAGAGTAGGGATCCGTAATGAGGCTCGAGCTGCATGGTGCGAGGGGATCCCAGCATGTGCATGAGAACAAGTGGAACCTGTGAGGTCGCAGCCACTTGCACCAATTCAGCGTCATAGCGGAGCCCACTGATGTCATTGATCATCGAGGCACCTACATCCAACGCTGCTCTGGCAACGCGACCTTTATATGTATCAATAGATATGGGCAAAGAGGTTCGCTTGGCCAACTCGCTCACAACTGGAATAACCCGCCTTAGCTCCTCTTCAATGTCTACCGCATCGGAAAACGGTCTGGTTGATTCGCCGCCCACATCAAGGATGTCCGCCCCGTGCGAGGCAAGCAACTCCCCTTGTTTGATGGCTTGGTCTGTTTTGTAGAAACGGTCGCCGTCAGAAAATGAGTCGGGGGTGACGTTAATCGTCCCCATAAGCAGAGTCCGTTCGCCCAACTCTAGCGTATGATCACCACAATGGATGGTGAAGCGCGCCCGGTTCACGCCTGGGTCTCTCCGAGTTTGTCCTTGGGAAGGTCTCTTTCTTTGGCGGTAACAGGATCCCTCTTTTCCTCCGGTTGCGATTGCGGTTGGCTGATCTTGGTCTTGGCTCGTTCTTCCGCGACCAGATCCTCAGAGGTCACTGTCCGGGTGAATTCCGCGTCGGGCTTGCTGGCCTTTATGATGGCGTCGATTTGTTTGCCGTCCAGGGTCTCTTTGTCAATTAAGGTCTCGGCGATTTTGTGGAGAAGGTCCTGGTGTTCCTGGAGAATTCTCTTGGCGGTATCGTAAGCCTCGTCTACTATGCGGCGCACTTCCTCGTCGATCTTGATGGCGGTCTGCTCACTGTAGTCCCGATGCTGGGCAATCTCCCGGCCGAGAAAAATTGCCTCCTCTTTCTGACCGAAAGCAATCGGCCCCAAAGATTCACTCATGCCATACACGGTAACCATTTTGCGAGCTATGTTGGTGGCCTTATCTATGTCATCGCTGGCACCACTGGTGCGGTGATTGAAAACCAGCTCTTCGGCAACCCTGCCGCCCATGAGTTTGGCAAGGGTATTTTTCATGTACTCCTGATCGTAAGAAAGCCGGTCTTCGGTGGGCAGGGTCATAGTCACTCCCAAGGCGCGGCCCCGGGGGATGATAGTTACCTTATGGACCGGATCTGTTCCTGGAAGAAATTTGGATACAAGGGCATGGCCCACCTCATGGTAAGCGGTGTTACGCTTTTCTCTTTCGCTCATTATCATGCTTTTGCGCTCGGTGCCCATGAGTACCTTGTCTTTGGCTAGTTCCAGATCGATCATCTCCACCTGGTCTTTATTCAGTCGAGCGGCGAGCAAAGCCGCCTCATTCACCAGGTTTTCCAGATCAGCTCCGGAAAAGCCAGGGGTACCGCGGGCAACCACGCCCAGGTCAACATCAGTGGAAAGAGGTGTTCGGCGAACATGAACCTTAAGTATGCCCTCTCTGCCCCTTAGATCTGGCAGGGGAACCACAACCTGGCGGTCGAAGCGCCCTGGCCGCAGGAGAGCTGGGTCGAGGACGTCTGGACGGTTCGTTGCGGAAATGAGAATGACACCATCGTTTGACTCGAAGCCGTCCATTTCCACCAAGAGCTGATTCAATGTTTGTTCCCGTTCGTCGTGGCCACCTCCCAGCCCGGCTCCACGGTGCCTCCCGACGGCGTCGATCTCGTCAATGAAGATTATACAGGGGGCGTGCTTTTTGCCTTGAACGAAGAGATCCCGAACGCGAGAAGCGCCAACACCCACGAACATCTCGACAAAATCTGAGCCGCTAATATTGAAAAACGGCACACCCGCCTCGCCGGCAATAGCTCTAGCTAATAGCGTTTTTCCAGTACCAGGGGAGCCAACGAGAAGCACACCTTTGGGTATGCGGCCTCCCAGTCTAGTGAATTTTTTTGGATCCTTTAGAAATTCAATTACTTCTTCTAGCTCTTCTTTGGCCTCCTCAATGCCGGCCACATCCTCGAAGGTAACCTTGCGAGCCGAATCTGAAATCAACCGTGCTCTACTCTTACCGAAGGACATGGCTTTGCCGCCACCGGCCTGCATTTGGCGCATGAAAAAGATCCACACTGCGATGAGGAGGAGCATGGGGAACCAGCTGATGAGTATCGTCATAAACCAAGGGGACTCTTCCACCGGTTTGGCGGAAATTTGTACTCCCTTTTCTCTGAGCTCCTGAATAAGGTTGGGATCATTGGGAACAAAGGTCCTAAAGGAAGTTCCGTCTTTGTACTTGCCGTAAACGTCATTTCCCTGGATGGTTACCTGATTGACTTCACCATCGGAGACGGCGGCGATAAACTCGCTGTAGCTCGTTTCCTGTTTACCTTGGCCGGGGTGATTGAACATGTTGAACAGCAAGATTACCATCAAGCTGATAACCAACCACAGAGCTAGGTTCTTGTAAAAAGGGCTCAATTGTTCTCTCCTCGAACTTGGAGATCAAGTCTCCCATAGTTTAACTTGTACTACTAGCATACCAAAATAGTCATTGCAAAGGAAATGTCAACGACGATTCTGTTGGGCATCCAAGGGGTTAGACAATCAAAGAAAATGTATCAGCACCAGTGTTATCGTTCTCTATTTTCACCGCTTTTACCAGCTTGCGAAAGGCGTGCCAGGCCGCGCACAAGACAGCGCAGAGGCAGAGTGGAAAACAGCTGGGCACTAAGCGCCAATTCTCAAGGTGTCAGGTTTCAGGACGGAGAAACACAAAAGCTGAAACCTTGGGCTTGCTCTATGCGCCAGGCTCATGCTGTCTGCTGCAAGCTGCTGGTTGAGAACTGCTTATTCTAATCCCTCCACATAGAGGACTCGCAATAGCCTGGTAGTGTTTTCCGTAATCTTGACGCGATCGTCCAGCCGGAGGCCAACAACCCAAATAATGCGTTCCCCACTGCAAAGAATTGGAACCCTGCGACGCTGGCTTCTGGGGATTTTGGCATCGATGAAGAATTTTTTGAGCTTCTTGCCACCGCCGAGGCCCAAGGGGCGAAAGCGGTCTCCGGGCCTACTCGACCTTAGCACGAGTGGAAAAGAGACTCTGTCTAGGTCCACGAGAACTTCGTTGGAACGGCGACCAAACCCAGAGGCCAGATCCACGGAACCGTATTCCAGAACCAACCTGTGATCCAAGGGGGGCAGGGAGTAAGAGCCGGGTCCAGCAAGTTCGTAATAGAAATCTTCAGGGATCTGACGGGCCAGGCGAATTGTCAACCAGTTATAGTTTTTTTCTGCTTCCACCTCTCCCGGCAGATCTATCCGGCTGTTGGCGGCAGCGGAGCGACACAATTGCAGAAGAATGTCGGTGTGATGATAACCAAATCTTCTCAGGTTTCCCTTCACCTTTTCTACCATCTTGCGGAGCAAACGTTTTTGCATGGCGGGATGAGTTTCTAAAAGCGGCGTAATGGGGAGTCGACGTCCACCGTCCTCGCATTTATCAGCGTATTGATCCAGCCACTCACCTACTAGGGATTCCCAGAATTCCTCTTCCTCACGAAAGATATTGCTAGTCCGCAGTAAGGTGGCATTTAAATTGCTATTAAAATTTTGTTGCAGCCGTGGCAGGATTTCCAGCCGCAACAGGTTGCGCTGGCACCATGGCTTCAAATTGGACTCATCTTGCCTGAAGGCAAGGTTACGGTCTTTCAGATAGGACGTAATTTCATGGCGGTGGCATTCCAGAAGTGGTCGAATGACTCCGTTGTGGCTGTGGAGCGGCATGCCGGAGAGACCGCGCGGCCCCGCACCACGAAAGATTCGGAGCATGATTTCTTCAGCCTGGTCATCAGCATTGTGGCCCAGGGCAAGTTTGCTTGCGCCCTCATCGGCCATAATCTGGTGCAGACACTGGTAGCGAAGCTCCCGGGCCGCCATTTGCAATGAACCACGGTGCTTTTTTTGCCAGGCCTGGACATCTACTCGTTGTACCACAATTGGTAGTTCCAATTGGCGGGCAAGATCTTGGACAAATGCAGCGTCCTGGTCAGCTTCATTGCCACGAATACCATGGTGGACATGAGCTATTAGCAGTTCGACGCGGTAAGCCTGCCGCAGTTGATGGAGGATGTGACAGAGAGCCACCGAATCAGGGCCGCCAGATACGGCCAAAATCACGCGGTCTCCGGGTTGGAGCATACCGTGCGCTGTCAGAGTATTTTGGACCTTTCTAAGCAGCATGGGCATCCATACGTGGTAGGAATGGAGTATTGGCTTAAGTATAGATGATTGTACGACAGCAGCATAACCCTGTCCAGGACATTGGGGGTAGAGGGTAACCTTGTATATCTATTGTAAATACATCAAGGATATGCTAATGAACTCCGAGAATGAAGCCACCTCCAACTCTGTTTTTTTCAGAGTTCCACCAAGCAGTGAGCTTCTTATTTCAGTGGATTACAGACGGTAAATTCATACTATGCGGCGGAAAAAACTCGGTCAGATTTTAGTTGAAGCGGGATTGATCAGTGAAGATCAGCTGGTCTTGGCGCTGGAGGAACAGAAAAAGGGAACCAAAAAACATCTGGGCAAAATTATTGTTGAAAATGAGTGGGCCAAGAATGAGGACATTTGCCAGGCCCTGTCCAAACAGCTCAATATACCTCACGTTAAATTGAAAGCTTTGGATATCCCGGCAGAAGTGCTTGAGACCATTTCCCGCAAGCAAGCGAACAGAAGGCTTATCCTGCCCTATGAAAAGACAGGAAGACGTCTCCGTCTTGCCATGGTGAATCCACTGGATTACGGTACTATCAACGAGGTCAAATTCAGAACGGGACTTGACGTCTCTGTGGCTGTTGCTGCCGAAGAGGATATCCGTGAGGCCATAGACGAAAAATACGGCGGTGATTTCGACTTTGATATGTTCGCCACCATGGTTCCCACTGAGGAAGTGGAAGTTCTAGCCGAAGAGCGAGAAGACAATGAATACGATGTAGACGAGCTCATCCGTCAGTCTGAAATAGCTCCCATCGTCAGGTTGACCAACGCGATTCTTGCCGACGCCATCAAACTTAACGCCAGTGACATCCATATTGAGCCCCACGAAAAAGAGGTTTCTGTGCGTTACCGCATCGATGGAATGATGAAAAATATCTTTAAAGTCGGCCTACCAGCTTTGGCCCCTCTCGTATCCAGAATCAAAATAATTGGCGATATGGACATTTCGGTTAAGCGTCGGCCGCAGGACGGACGTACCAAGCTCAAGGTGGGAAACAATCAGTTTGACATGCGGATATCCACCCTGCCCACAATTTTTGGCGAGAAGGTAGTCATCCGTATATTAGACCAGTCCAAGGCATTCATCGATCTGGAAGAACTTGGTTTCAAATCCGATGACCTGTCACTTTACACCTCCATGCTCTCTCGACCCCAAGGTATAGTCCTGGTAACGGGACCAACCGGGAGCGGTAAGAGCACGACCCTTTATGCATCTCTCAACAGGTTAAGATCAGAAGTGATAAACATCGTAACGGTAGAAGACCCGGTGGAGTACCAGTTACCAGGCATCAGCCAGGTGCAGGTGAACGAAAAGGCAGGAATAACGTTTTCTTCTGGACTCCGTTCCATTCTTCGGCAGGATCCCAATGTGGTGATGGTGGGCGAGATCCGCGATGCAGAGACAGCAAAAATAGCTTTCCAGGCGGCGAACACTGGTCACTTGGTCTTGACAACTTTGCACACCAACGATGCCTCAACGGCAGTGACTCGTCTGGTGGATTTGGGGGTAGATCCTTATGTGATCGCCTCGTCGCTCCTTTGCGTGCTCGCACAGCGGTTGGTGCGGAAAAATTGCCCCCATTGTTTGGTTCCTGACAAGGTAGACAAACAGCTTCTCACTAGATTGGGATTCTCCAATACGAAAGACTCAGAAAATAAAATGAAGAAAGGGCAAGGGTGTGAAGCCTGTCAGTTTACAGGCTATACGGGGCGAGTTGGAATCTATGAGGTGCTCAGGGTTGACGATGAACTGAGGAAGCTCATTGTCAAAGGAGCTTCGGATACCGAGATAGGGGAGAATGCCAGAGAGCGAGGAATCGACGACATGTTTGCTGACTGTCGCGACAAACTGCTCAGGGGACTCACCTCAGTTGAGGAGTTGATGAGGGTTGCACCGCCGCCCGAAACCAAAGGCTTAAAGGCCCCAATGGCAGAGGCAGTTGCAGAGCCATCGGTGGATAAAGGTGTTGAGCCTTCGAGAGGTCAGCTGCGGATTTTGGCCGTAGATGACGATCCTTTCATCCGGAAGATGCTTGAAAAGGTGTTGACTGAAGCTCAGTACGACGTAGTGCTGGCCACTGATGGGGAGGAAGCTTTGGAAAAGGTCTATAGGGAGAGGCCCGATCTGATTATCTCTGACGTGGTTATGCCAAAACTCGACGGCCTTTCCCTGGTTAAGAAGCTTAAAGGCCACCTACAGACCAGTATAATACCAGTGATTCTCCTCACTTCTATGGACGAGGTGGAAAATGAGGTGGAGGGTCTGGAGGCAGGCGCTGACGACTATCTTCCCAAGCCTATTGTTGCCAACCTGCTGCTGGCAAGAATCAACCGGGTGCTCGCCATTTACGGTCGGGACCAGCAGTAAGGAGAGATGAGCTATCTCCCAACGACGCACAGGTGGGCTGCACCACAAAGGACACAAAGACCACAAAAGAAATTTGAGATTTTAGATTTAAGATCGTAGATATACAAAAACACGCACGAGGAGAATTCTCAATTTGCAATCAACAATCTGAAATCGAACTCTTTGTGTACTTTGTGATCTTTGTGGTTGAATTCTAGATGAGAAGGGCCATGGATGTGAGACGTGCGATGTGCGATTAATAAAGAGTCAGGTAGGGCACTCAAATCTCATATCCCATATCTCAAATCTCATATCCCACATCGGAAATTTGCATTTGTTTCACGCTGGCGTAAATGGCCACATGGAAGCGAGGAGTTGAATCCATGCCAGATGTCCCACCTGGACCAGGAAAAAACATTCTTGAGCAGGTCCGTAGGGCTCAGCAAAACCATCTCGCCCCCATGGGTTTAGATTCCCCCCAGCAACAATATCTCAGTTTTCGCCTCAACGAGGAATGGTACGGTTTATCTGTGTACCAGTTGGTGGAAGTTTTGCCCACGCCAAAAATTACCCGGGTTCCCAGTGTTCCCGATCACATCCTCGGAGTCATGAACTTCAGGGGTCAAGTACTATCGGCCATTGATTTGAAAAATTTTTTTGGACTGCCCCAAAGGGAAACAACCACAGATCAGGCTATAGTCGTGGTAGAACACGGTGAGATGCAGACGGGTTTGCTGGTAGACGAGATTGGCGACCTAATAGGGTTGTCTCCAGAGGATTTGTGTGAGGAACCAATTACCACGGGGGAGTCACAGCGCTTATTCTTTGAGGGAGCTGCCCACTGGGGAGAGACACTCATAAGCATCATCAAGCTCGAAGGGATCTTTCACTCAGATGGTATGTATTCGCAGCGAGGCTAAACTATGGTAGGCACTGAAGAGGCTACTACCCTAGCGATTCTCACCTTTTGGGTTGGTCCCTTTTTGTTAGGGGTCGAAGCCGATCAAATAGTCAGGTTGCCCAGTCCCCCCCGGCAGAACTCCCCGAATCAGGACATTGGGTCAGATGATGGTCTTCCCCGGCTGGATTTAAGAACGGCCTGCGGTCTACCTCCATCGTCGACTCAAGATTGGCGGCAAGTTCTGGTGATAGATCAGGGTGGGGAACAAGTGGGATATGAAGTTGATATGATAGGAGACCTCATATTGGTTGACATTGCCAGACATGTTTGGAGGCTACCAGCTTTGCTGGAAGTCCAGAAGGGGTGGCAGCAACTTTGGGGTGTTTGCCAATGGAAGGACGAGTTGGTCATGCTAGTGGATCTTAGGTATAAGCCCTAGAAACGGTCAAGGAAGGATCTATTTCCCATGAGTGGACTCAAGAAAAAGATCGTTTGGAACCAGGCCACGTTGTTTGTCTATGTTGTTCTAATCCTTGGACTGCCCTACCTGTGGCTCAGTGTCGACTTGGCAGATAGCCAGATCCTTACTTTTTTGGCGATTTACACTGTCGAAGCAGTTTTATTGCTTGGCCTTTTTATCCTTCTACCTTTGCACTATGGTCGACAACTTCTTTCTCTGGAGAGAGCCCTAACTACCGGTGCTGAGTTGGATCTCCCTGAGGCGGCGGCTACTCTGCGGTTGGGTGCTAGATTGCCAGGACGCTTGGCCTTAGCCCTCTTGGCGACAGGATATGGAATTTTTCTGCTCGGGACTCTGGCAATGAGATTAATGGCTCATTTCAACCTCGCTCAGAGTCTCCAGAGCCTTCTCGCGGGACTTGTTATTTGTTTGCTGTATTCTATTTTTAGTCTCTTTACAGCGGAGGCCATCACTCTTCCGGCGATGACAGAGATGATGAGCAGTCTACCAGAACGGGTTTCGCTCAAGGGCATGAGCCTTTCTCAGAAGCTTTGGGTCACTTGTGGTTCGCTCGTTCTCATTGCTGTTCTTTTTGTGAGTTCCATCAGTTATGTGGAGAGCAAGAAAGCCCTGGAAAACCAGGTAATGGATGCTCAGAGGCTCAAGCTCGATTTGGTTTCCAGTACCCAAGAATGGAAAAATTTACCAGAGCAAAAGAAAATCAGGAGGCTTGAGGAGGTACTGGAAAAACTTAAGCTAAGTGGTTCCACATCAACCTATTTGCTGGCTGGCAATGGATCATTAATTGCCAGCTATCCGCCGGGATCAAATCCGGCGCTGCCAGAGGGGCTAATGAGCGAGTTGGCTCGGACACCCTTCGGCACCTATGTGGAGAAAATCCAGGGCAGGATCTACGCCTTCCAGAAAGTTGAAGATTTGAACGGTTTTTTGGTAAGCGAAGCAGACAGCAGTGGATTTTTCTCGCCCTTGCAAAATGTTTTTTGGATGACCAGCCTTGCTTCCTTACTCATACTCCTTATCGGATTCTACCTGGCCTACATTCTTGCCGGTAATTTTACTAAACCTCTGAGCAAGCTGGGGAGGTATGCCAGAAAGATTTCGGAGGGAGAGATCTCCGAAAAAGTCGCTCTCGCATCCGGTGATGAGGTGGGTACATTAGCCGAGGCCTTTGACTCCATGCACCAGAACTTCATCTTACTGGCCGGACAGGCACAGAAAATCGCCGGCGGAGATTTTAGCCAAAGGGTGATCTTCCCAGGGCCTTTCGGAAAGGCAATCAATACCATGGTGACCAATCTTCGAGAGATGACTGGGCAGAGTCAGGAGGCAGCTTCACGCATTGGCAGATCATCCAGCGAGATTGTCTCGGCGGCTCAGCAACAGGCGAGTGGCGCAGCCCAGCAAGCTGCTTCAGTGAGCGAAACGACCGCAACCATGGAGGAACTCAGCACGACGGCTCGGCAGATAGCCGAAAACAGCAACGCCGTAACAGCAGTGGCCGAGGAGACTTTAAGGAGTGCTGAAGAAGGACAGGAGTTTATGGAAGAGAGTACCAAGAGCATGGTTCTCATCAGGAGTAAAACCGAAGAAAGCGCTGATAAAATTCTCAGACTTGGTCAAAAGAGTCAGCAGATCGGTGAAATTATTGATATTATTAATGAAATAGCTATCGAAACGAAAATGCTTTCCCTCAATGCTGCCATTGAAGCGGCAAAAGCAGGCGAGGCGGGTAAAGGTTTCTCGGTGGTGGCCGGAGAGATCCGCCGCCTTGCCGAAGATGTGGTGAAATCTACGGGTACTATCCGGGATGTACTTCTGGAAATACAATCGGCAGCAAATGCTTCGGTACTTGCAGCAGAGGAGAACGTCAAGGGAGTTGAGGAAGGGGAAGTACGGCTGCACAAGGTGCGGGATTCATTGGAAAACATCATTGCTATGGCTGAGCAGACTGCGGAGTCGGCAAGGCAGATTTCTGTGGCCACCAACCAACAGAAAGAGGCGAGCGAACAGGTGGTAAACACTATGAGGGAAATTTCCAAGGTGGCACAGCAAACTGCGGCCGCTTCAAAGAACACTATCTTATCTGCCAGCGATCTCAATCGGCTCGCCGAGGAACTCAGAGCAAGGGTGAGCGAGTTCAAGACAGAGTAATGCCAGTAGTGGCTCACTACGTTCGCAGCAAAGCGCATAGCGTTTTTAGGTTACTATTTCACGCTTTGCGCTATGCTCTATGCGCTCTGCGATTTTAGTAACTGCAACTGATAACTTGCTGCAAAGCTCATGACCGAAGATACAGATCTTTTTTTGACCTTAAAAGATGATTATCGGGAAGCCCTAGAGCAGTTCAACGACGCGTTGCTGCGGCTGGAAACAGATCCAAAAGATCATGAATCGCTGGAAAAAGCCAGTCGCCAGTTGCACAACATCAAAGGATTCGCTAATCGGCTGAGGGCGCCGACACTCGGCCAACTGGCCCACATATTTGAAGACCTCTTGCTGGCAATAGATGAGGGCCGCTTACCCTTCGATGAATCTCTCGCCAATCTTTTCTTTGATGGAGTAGATCTCTTTGTGCACTACCTAAGAACCAGAGAAGTGGATTCAGACAGAGTGGCCGGGCTGGTTGAGCAAGCGGAGCCTCTGCTTTTTACTGTCTTTGAAGAAATTGAAGATGAAGCTACCCCCGAGGATATGGAACCGCTCCTACCAGATTTCATTGCCGCTGCTCGCGACAATGTGGAAGCCATTAACCTTGGCCTGGCCGTTCTGGAAAAAGAGCCAGCCAACAGCGAGGTCTTGCAAGAAGTCTACCGACATGCCCATAGCCTCAAAGGTTCGGCCATGACTATGGGATTTGAGCGGATGGGAAAGCTGGCTCACCACATGGAGGACGTCCTTCGGGCCCTGCAAAAGAACCAATTGCCAGTAACAGCAGAAGCGTGCGACGCCCTATATGAGACCAATGACGCTCTTACGGTGATGCTCGATACCCTCGCAGCCAGTAAGAGAATTAGAGTTGACGCGGAGAGCACCATGGTGCGGCTTGCCAATTTGCTGCCCGAGCTTCAGCCTACAGAAGGCGCCATGGTGGTAGAGATGAAACCTACTGCTGAACCGCCCCCGAGCAGTGAGACCAGTGTCTCGGCTATGGATACAGTTAGGGTGACCACGGCGAAATTGGATGAACTGGTGAATTTGGCGGCTGAGGCAGCTGTGGCTCAACTACATCTTTCGAGCGAAATTGACAAGCTGATGCACATTCGAGACAGGTGGCATCAGTTGCGTATGCACGAACACGGTGATGTTCAACCGGCTGAGCCCGCGAGAGAAAGGGGTTTGGTCAACAAACTCTTTGAACTCGGCGACTCACTGGAGGAGATGGGCCGTCGTTTGCAGGAAGCCGCAGAAAATGCCGGCCGTCACATAGAAAACCTGCAGCATCGCAGCATGGAAATTCGCATGTTACCTCTGGCCCTGGTCCTGAATACTCTACCTAGGGCAGTGCGAGATCTGAGCAGGCAATTTGGTAAAAAGGTTGTCTTTACGGTGAAGGGAGAGCAGACAACTATTGACAAACGCATCCTAGAGCAGATAGGCGATCCTCTCACCCACTTGCTGCGAAACGCCCTGGATCACGGGCTGGAGACACCCGATGGCAGGCGAAGCGCTGGCAAGCCAGAAGTCGGAACAATTAGACTGGAGGTAAAGCAAGAGGGAGCCAAAGTACTTGTCATTCTGGAAGACGATGGTCGGGGCATTGATTCCGAAACTCTGAAAAAAGCGGCCCTGGAAAAGGGGCTGGTGAATGAAAAGGAGGTTGCAGGTTGGACTGAGGCTCAGCTCTTGGAGCTTGTCTTTCTACCAGGCCTGAGCACAAGTGGGCTGGTCACCGATATCTCTGGGCGAGGAGTTGGGCTGGATGTGGTACGTGCCAATGTGGAACGTCTGAAAGGTCAGGTTGAGGTTGCATCGGAACTGGGAAAAGGAACTACTTTTACCATATCTCTACCTCTTACCCTGGCGACAGTCCATGCGCTTATGGTTCGGTGCGCCGGTGAAGTCCTGGCCGTTCCCACCTTCTCTGTGGCCAAAACCTTTCAAGTCCCTTTGAAGGAGATCAAATCTATTCAGGGACGCCAGGCAGTGGTGCATCAGGAAGAGATTTTGCCGGTGCGAAGTCTTGCGGCCTCTTTGGGCTGGAAAGGAAGGAATGGAGGGCCTTTGAAGGAAGGAAAGGCTCTTATCGTAATACTTCAAGCTGGAGAGCGCAAGGTAGGCTTCCTGGTCGAGGATATATTGGGAGAGCTCGAGGTAGTCAGCAAAGACCTGGGGAGCCATCTCAAGAAAGTAGATTATGTAGCAGGCGCCACCATTCTAGGCTCGGGTGAGGTGGCTGTTATTCTAGATGTACCCCAGCTGTTGTGGCGCGGCCATGCCGAGGCCTCTACCAAGAATGGTGTAACAGCAGAGGAGATTAGCTCCACACTTGGCAAGTTGATCTTGGTAGTTGAAGATCAGGTGTTTACCCGGCAGATGGAAAAAAGCATCCTGGAAGGGGCAGGCTATCGAGTGGTCACTGCGGAGAACGGACTAGATGCCCTAAACAGGTTGGAGCAACAGGACTTTGATCTGGTGCTTACTGATATCTTGATGCCGAAGATGGACGGTTTTGCCCTCACTAGGAAAATTCGCTCAAATAAAAAAACCAAGAGTCTGCCCGTGGTGGTAATGACCTCGATGGAGAGCGAGGAGGACAAACGACGGGGACTGGAGGCTGGTGCAAATGCCTATCTCATCAAAAGCAGCTTTGATCAGAAACATTTGATTGAAACCATAGAGACCTTACTGGGCAAGAAAGGTAGGCAATAAGGAAAATAGTATCTCCCCACAGAGTACACCAAGATCACAATTGAGGCAAAGCGCATAGCGTATAGGGCATAGTCTCATGTGCACTAGGAACTGGTCACTAGCTCATTACTCGATCCCTTGTACAAATTTCTCCTTTTGGCTTTGAGTAACTTTCAGTTTGACCTGGATTTTCATGGGCGAGGATAAAGGGGAAGAAGAGCAATGTAAAATTTTAACTGTAGTTAGTTTCTAGTTTGTCAGACTCTCTGCGCTTAGCGCTCTGCGTTATTTCCTTTGTGCTCTTCGTGGTCTTTGTAGTTTTCTGTAAGGGGTGCGGATCTGGTCAGCATTGGTTTTGGGTAGGGGCCAAATGAAAGCCAATCATCATACAGAAAAGACAGAATCCCGGAAGGGTGGCGAGCCCATTCGAGTGCTGATTGTAGATGATGTGAAGAGTGCTCGGGACCTGCTAGTGGAAATCCTGACCACTGACCCACGATTTCAGGTCGTAGGAGCAGTGGCAGATGGATTGGAGGCCGTGGCCGTTGCTTTGAAAATGAGACCTGATCTCGTTACTATGGACATCCGACTTCCCGGAATCGATGGCTTTCAGGCAGTGGAGAAAATTTTGGCTGTATTCCCAGTGCCTATTGTAATGATAACCGCCTCCATGGGTAAGCAGGAAGAGAAACTTTTCCGCGCCATTACCTCGGGTGCCCTGGATGTCCTCGACAAACAGGAGCTCTATTTATGGCGCACTCGGCCGGAGATCAGAAACAGCTTTCTGAGAAGGTTGCGCACCCTGGCTTCTACTAGGGTTAAGCGGGTGCCTGCATTCATCCCTGCTGAGTCTGAACCAATCCCTACGTTCCGGCGCCCTCAGCGTAGAAGGGCAGAGTCTCCCTTAGTGGTAGCAATAGCAGCTTCTACAGGGGGGCCAACTGCACTGGTAAAAGTTTTACGGGGAATTACCCCGCAAGTTAACGCCGCCTTTCTTGTTGTTCAGCATATGAGCAAGGGATTTCTAGAAGGTTTGGTTCGCTGGCTAGATAACGAAGTGGAACTTGAGGTAAAGAAAGCTCAAGAAGGAGATTCGCTTGAGGCTGGAGTAGTTCTGGTAGCCCCGGGAGATCATCACATGATGGTAACTGAGGTAGACACTGTGCGGCTTGACAAATCCCTTCCGATCAATGGTCATCGACCCTCGGCTGAGATGCTTTTTGATTCAGTGGCCAGCAGTTGTGGAAAACGAGGGGCCGGTGTCATTCTTACCGGGATGGGATCCGACGGGGCGGAGGGGCTAAAAAGCGTACGGCTTTGTGGTGGCCACACCATCGCCCAAGATGAACAGACCAGCATAATCTTCGGGATGCCCAGGGCGGCAATTGAGCTTGATGCAGCCGAGATTGTGCTCCCGCTGGAAGAGATCGGACCTCAGATCATGAGGTGGATTTCTGAACAGAAAGATGAAAAAAACTGAATTACCTTGCTTCCCAGAAGTTTGGCGGCAAAAGTGACGAGACCTACCCGGTGACGATATTGCCTTGAGGAATTCTTGGCGTTTCCAAGAGTGATTCCAAAAGGCGGGCTCATTTCACCGGGCTTTGCATTTTAGGTGTTTACGTGACGGATCAGAGCAGGCCATCAAACCAGATGACGAAATTATCACTCAGTGACAATGAGTTCTGCAGCTTCCGCGATCTTATTGCAGAGAGGTCCGGAATCTATTTTGATCCTGCAAAGCAAGAATCCCTGAAGGATAACCTGCTGGAGAGAATGGCAGAATGTGGCCTCACCAATTTCTCCGACTATTTAGATCTCCTGTCTTCTCCGGCCGGCAGCAAAGAATTCGATTTTTTGCTCGACTTAATAACAGTTCCGGAAACGTATTTCTTTCGAGATCGAGCACAGTTCAACGCCCTGGAGCGCTTGGTGATTCCGGAAGCGATTAAAAAGAAATCCTATCCCGCAGCATCGCTGCGAATCTGGAGCGCCGGCTGTTCTACCGGCGAGGAACCTTATACCGTTGCCATGATTGTGGCGGCAGCAAAGGTGGATATACCAATTCAGATTCTGGCTACCGATGTGAGTAATCATGCCCTGGAAGTGGCTCGTCAAGGTGTTTATAACGGACGTTCTGTCCGCGACGTGCCGCCAGAGTATCTCAAGCGGTTTTTCTCTAAGAAAGGGGGTCAGTATTCGCTGGATGAATCCATCAAGCAAATGGTGGAGTTCCGTTACTTCAATCTAGTAAGCGAGCCCTATCCACTAGTAGAAATGTCAGGCTGGGACATAATTTTTTGCCGAAATGTAACCATATATTTCCAAACTGATGCCACCAGAAAAGTGATCCACAATCTCCACCAAAGTTTACGCGAGGGTGGCTACCTTTTTGCCGGCTACTCAGAGAGCTTGCGCTATATCTCCGATGGGTTTAAGACTCTTCAGATGGAAGGGGCTTTTTTTTATCAAAAGGGACCACCACAGAAAACGGTGAAGAGAAAAAGCAGAAAGTTTGGGAGGCGGTTGGCAAGTACAACCCACATTACCGGGAGCAAAAGGGCGAAGGCTGGCGCAGACTCAGATCACCAGGAGATCCAGCAAGTCCACGCCGCGGCTAAAGAACTCCTAGAGGTGGGCCAACCTGAACAAGCAAGTGAGATCCTGAATCCCTATATGAAAGAGGCAACCGTCCACGAGAGTCTGCTTCTGCTTCAGGCAGAAATTGAGCTCAACCTGGGAGATTTGGACAAAGCGGTGGAGCTGTGTGAAAGGATTGTTCAGGGAGAACCGTTATCTTCTGCTGGCCACTACCTGTTAGGGATCATTTTTCGAACAAGGGGAGATGAAGCTAGAGCCATAGAACAGTTCAAAAAGGTATTGTACCTCGAACCGAAGCACGCCCTGGCCAGGTTCAACCTAGGGGAACTCTACAGCCGGGTGGGTCAATTTGAAAATGCGAGACTCGAATATGCAAATGTGGTACGACTCCTAGAAAAAACTCCGGAATCGCTGGACCAAAGGTTTGCAGGGGGCTTTTCTCAGGCTCTCCTCATCGACACTTGTTTAAGCAAGATCAAGGCCCTAGAGGCTCGTGCACCAGGCACAGCAGGAGGACGCGGGGACGGGAAGAAACGGTGAGACGGGGATAAAGAGGTGAGAAGTGAGAGGTCGGAGGTCAGAGGACAGATGACAGATGGTTTAAAGTACTGAATATCGAATCGCAGAACAAGGAACCGCAGAATGATGAAGTGATCAGTTCGATATTCGAAATTCCTTGTTTGACATTTTGCGGTTCAAAGAGGCGACAGCTCAGATGAAGTCATTTTGGATTGTTTTTCTCCTGGATTCTGGATTCTGACTCCTGGCTCCCGGTATCAGAGGTGTGAATGGAACTGGCCGGATGGATAAAAGATTTGACCGTCTGGATAATTCACTGGGCTCAAACTCCCTATGGCGGGTTGGCCCTTTTTGCGCTTGCCTTCTGTGAGTCCTCTTTTTTCCCCATTCCTCCAGACGCTCTTCTTATTGCCCTGTGTATGGCAAACCCACCTGAGTCCTTTTGGTATGCGGTGCTCAGTAGTCTGGGGTCTGTGCTTGGAGGCATCTTCGGCTACGGCATAGGGAGGCTCGGCGGGCGCCCACTCCTCGAACGCTGGGTGTCAGCCGAGCGTATACAGTTGGTGCAGCGTCATTACCAGCGTTGGGATGTATGGGCTGTGGCTGTGGCGGGCTTCACTCCCATTCCTTACAAAGTTTTTACTATCAGTGCTGGCGCCTTCCTGTTGAATTTTGTCCGCTTTATCATTGCCTCGGTCTTGAGCCGCAGTGCTAGGTTCTTTCTGGTGGCTGGACTCTTTTACTTCTATGGGCCCACCATAAACCAGTTTATCCTCCGCTATTTTAATGTCCTCAGCATTATTTTTATTGCTCTGTTGATTTTGGGATTCTATTTCATCAAAGTAAGTTCAAAACGGGCGATGCGCAATTCATAGACGCAAAGCGCATAGCACATGGCGAAAAAACTCTCATGATTTTCTCTTACGTCTCCGTGTCGCCGCGTCACCCCATCACCGCGTCCATCCCGCCACAGGGGTCTGGACTATTGTTTCAAAAACCGATTAGAATAAAAGATTCCTGCTCAAGCAATGAGGAGAGACATATCTGACCCGCATCAATAAGGGGTGAGTCTTTGACCACCAAACGATTACTCATAGGGTTGCCCGTCATCGTGATGTTCTTCCTCCTGCAGTCCTACTTCTGGGTGCCCACCTATGAAGAACAGACCCGAGGTGACCCCGAGCGTCTGGAGGAATATGTCACTGCTTCGATCGGTGACGCGCAGTTGCTCAATCCCATCCTATCAGCAGACAGTGCCAGCAGTGAGATCAATGGACTGGTTTTCGAGGGGTTGCTTGACTATGACAAAAATCTGAACTTCCGTCCCCGTCTGGCCACAAGTTGGAAAATATACGAGGAGGCTTACTTTTACCTGAATGAGGCGGCGGCAGTCCCCGGTCTAAAGAAGACTGATGCTCAGGGTATTGCGCTGCTGATCAACCAGACCAGGAGAATGCGCTCTCAGCGCCAGGATTCGTTTAGCCAATCCTTGTCCAATATAGAAAACGTTGAAATTCTGCCAGCGCAGCAGTTTCAGCGTCAGGTTTTGGAAAGCGGGCGAGATGGTGATAAAGTCACGGTGCGATTAGACATATCGGCGCCAGCTAGAATCAAGCTTACCCTGCAGCATGTGGATCAGGATCTCTTTAATAACCTGACAAAGCTCTTAGGAAAAGGGTATTTCTCCTCCTTTCCAGCAGAGCGCTATATTGAGGTTGAGCCGGCGGAATTCAACGACAGAAAAAGGGAATACGTTAGGTCCTTCCTGCCTGCCACGGAAGACAATCCGGTGATAATTTTCCATCTTCGAAGGGGAGTCACATTTCAAGACGGGCACCCCTTCAGTGCCGAAGATGTGAAATTCACCTATGAAGCCATCATGAACCCGGCCAATATCTCACCACGCCTATCCGATTTTGAGCCGATTAAAACGGCGGAGGTCCTGGATCCGCTGACCCTTCGCGTCGTTTATAAACGGCTATACTCTCCTGCTTTGAGTACTTGGATGATGGGGATCTTGCCGGAACACCTGTTGAATGAAAAAGCTCTGCGTGAGGAGGCCCGGCAGCGGGGATTGGATCCAAAGACCATGTCAGTAAGGAATAGTCTTTTTAACCGACGTCCTGTGGGGTGCGGGCCTTTTGCCTTTCGTCAGTGGAAATCCGATCAATACATCATGCTGGATCGTTTTGAAGATTACTGGGAAGGTCCTCCAAACTACCATAAATATGGATATCGCATTATCCCTGATGTATTGACTCAGGAGATGGAATTCTACGCGGGCACAGTGGATAGTTATCAGGTGCAGCCATATCAGGTTCAGCGTTTCAAGGGTGATACGAGGTACCAGAGTTTTTCCGGATTGAGCTTCGGTTACACCTACATCGGTTACAATCTACGCCGGAAACCTTTCGATGATCTCAGGGTGCGAAAGGCACTGGGCATGGCCATAGATGTGGATAGAATCATCCGTTATGTTCTCTATGGCCAGGGGGAGCGGATCACCGGCCCCTTTCCAAAACAAACTGACTTCTACGACCGTAAGATCAAGCCTCTTCCCTACGATCCTGAGGGTGCCTTGAGATTACTGGCGGAAGCCGGCTGGAAGCCAAACAAGCAGGGTTGGTTGGAGAAAAACGGCAAGCGATTGGCCTTTACTTTGATCACCAACCAGGGCAACGACATTCGCAAAGCCATCCTCTCAATTGTGCAAGATTCCTGGCGCAAGATCGGAGTGGCTGTGCAAACCGATTTGCTTGAATGGGCCGTATTCATCCAGGAGCGGGTGAACAAGTTGGACTTTGATGCCCTGGTTTTGGGATGGCAAATGGGGATCGAGCCGGACCTCTACCAGATCTGGCATTCGAGCCAAATTGGCCCCTATCAGCTCAACTTCGTGGGCTTTAAAAACAAGGAGGCGGATGAGTTGATCATCAAGATCAGGCAGGAGTACAACCGTGAGCGATTGGTTGAATACTGTCACCGGCTCCATGAAATTATCGCGTCAGAGCAGCCCTACACCTTTCTCTATGTGGCAAAGTGGACGGCTCTTCTGGATAAAAGGATCGTCATCATGGTGAGGGACAAGGAAGGACAGGTACATTACGAGAAGATCAAGCCCACCAAGACGGGCAATTACACCTTCTATTTCAATAAGTGGATCAAACTCCCCGAAGTCCCCACCTTTGCAGCGGAGGGATGATTGATGTTTGCATTTTTGGGTCGCAGCCTGGTGCAGAAGATCATCACTCTTTTCTTCGTCTCGATAATTTCTTTTGCAGTGGTACATCTAGCTCCAGGTAGTCCCAGTCAGGTGGATCCGATGAATCCCAAGTTCACCAAGGAGATGGTAGAGCGATTTCGCCAGCAGTTCCACCTGGACAAGCCTCTTTACCAGCAATATCTTCTATATTACCGTGATTTGTTTGCCGGTAAATGCACCTCGTGGAAAGACGGTCGTTCCGTGTTGGCCAAGATCTACGAGCGTTTCCTTAACAGTCTACCGTTATTTGTTGTCGGCACCTTGATTACCTGGACACTGTCGTTTCCCGTGGGCATTCAATCAGCCATAAAGCGGGGTGGCAGATACGATCGTATTACAACCTTTTTGGCTTACCTGCTCATATCCATCCCGGGATTTTTCTTTGCCTATATACTTATAATCTTTGTGGTCAGTGCCTTCCAGGTCCCGGTTATCGGCATGACCACTTTCGGCCTTGGCGGGGCGAGCTTGGTCTCAAGGTTGATGGATAGAGTCTGGCATCTCCTCCTCCCTTCAATTTTGGGGGCCACAGGAGGCATAGCCGTGCTCTCGCGCTACGTGCGCAATCAGATGCTAGAAGTGGAGGGCCAGGATTACGTGCGCACAGCCAGGGCCAAAGGACTTCCCGAAGAGGAGGTGCATTACAAACACGCTCTGCGTAATGCCCTTTTGCCTTTTGTCACCATGTTCGGGCTGGTTTTGCCAGGACTTATTGGCGGATCGGTAATCATCGAATCCATATTTTCCTGGCCCGGAATTGGGCGGATGGCATATGAGGCTATTCTTGCCAGAGATTATCCGGTAATCATCACGGTGAACTTCATCTCGGCGATCTTGGTACTAGCGGGGACTTTCCTTTCCGATCTGCTCTACATGGTGGTGGATCCGAGGATTAGGCTCTAAGATGGCATGGAGTATAGAGCGTAGGGCATGGGGTTATATGATTTCGGATTGCGGATTTCGAAATTCAAAATCTGAACCCGATGCTTCATGAATCTCTTCAATGATTAGTGAATTCTTACGTATATCGTATAACGAATAACAAATAACGGATAACGAATAAAGGACAACAACAGAGCGAGTTGGAAAGTGCAAGATCCCAGTTCTGAGCAGATGAACTCAGTTGAAACGCTTGAGCTGCCGCCCCAGCAAACGAGAGTGGAGGAATTCTGGTCTCAACTCCGTAAGAACCGCCTTGCCTTGGCAGGATTGGTCATATTTATACTTTTCTTTTTCGTGGCGGTTACTGGCGTGCTTCTCACCACCGGCACCTCTCCGGTGTTAGACCCAAGCCTGGTTAGGCTTCAGGAAAAGCTTCGACCACCCCTATCTCGGCCAGAGCTGCGGTCACTGCTTCCCGAGGAAGTGCCTCCTCTGGGGATCTATTTACTGGGTACCGATGAGCTCGGACGGGATGTGTTTGCCCGCATGCTCCAGGGGGCCTGGGTGTCTCTAACCGTGGGTTTTGTGGCCGTTGGGCTGGCGGTGATCATAGGGGTGTTTTTGGGAGGAATGTCCGGCTACTATGGGCAGAGCTATATCCGACTGGGCCCGGTCATCCTGGTGTTACTGGCCATCTGGGCGGCTGTGGGATGGTCAAGTCGATCCGGTGTCTCTCTGGTAACTGTCGCTGCTCTGGCCATGTTTGTCATATTGACAATGCTACTTCGGCGTCGGAGAAGATCGTATAGGCTATTTTCTTTTTTGGAAGCTCAACTTCTCTCTGTTGATGCTGTAATTACGAGCCTGATTGATATTATGCTCTGTTTCCCCAGCTTTTTTCTCATCCTGACTGTGGTTGCCCTCTTACCGGCAAGTATCTACAACATCATGATTGTCATAGGTCTGACCAGCTGGATGGGAGCTGCGCGGTTTGTCCGGGCCGAGTTTCTTTCTTTGCGAGAGCAGGATTTCGTTACGGCAGCTAGAGCCCTGGGAGTTTCGGACTGGCGGATCATTTTTCGCCACATGGTGCCTAATGCCATTGCTCCAGTGCTAGTTTCAGCTACTATCGGCATCGCCGGGGCAATCTTGACCGAAGCTGGTCTGAGCTTCCTCGGTTTTGGAGTGCCACCCCCCCACGCTACCTGGGGCAACATTCTCTCCGACGGCAAGAACTACCTTTTCGATGCACCCTGGCTCACCATAATTCCAGGTGTTGCCATTCTCGTGGTGGTGTTGTCTTTTAATTTATTTGGCGAGGGGTTGAGGGATATTCTCAATCCCAAGTTGCGGGAAAGGCATTGAGCGCGGAGCGCTCAAGGGCGAGAATGGTGAGAGGAAGATAGTCAGCAGGCAACTGACAGCGGGCAGTAAAAAGTAGGAGTAATGGAGTAGTGGAGTAGTGGAGTGACGGAAGAATCAAAAATGGAAAGATATATGGATTCATAGCTTTATGCAACACTCCAACACTCCATGGAAAACGCCGAACACTGCCCATTCACAAGGCCGAGCACTATGACATCTGAGCCTCTATTAATCGTTGATGACCTGAAAGTATACTTCGACACTGACCTGGGGGTGGCGAAGGCGGTTGACGGAGTGAATTATCAGGTGCGGCGCGGGGAGACGGTTTTTGTGGTGGGAGAGTCAGGTTGCGGCAAAACGGTTTCAGCCCTCACCATCCTTGGCTTGCTTCCTCGACCGCCGGCGCTGATCGCTGGAGGGTCAGTATTGTTTAAGGGAAGAAACCTCCTGGAATTAGCTGAAGAGGATTTACAAAGCCTCCGGGGGCGCGATATTTCAATGGTCTTTCAGGAACCGATGACTTCACTCAACCCGGTATTTACCATTGGGCACCAGATCGAGGAAGTAATCACCAACCACGAGAATGTGAGTGATCTAGAGGTTGAGCAGAGAATCCTCAAGTTGCTTCACGACGTGGGTATCCCATCCCCCGAACAACGCATTCACGATTATCCCCATAATCTCAGCGGTGGGCAACGACAGAGGGTGATGATCGCCATGGCCTTGGCCTGCAGTCCCGATTTAATCATTGCCGACGAGCCCACTACTGCCTTAGATGTCACCATTCAGGCCCAGATACTCAATCTCTTTCGGGAACTCCAAGAAAGAAAGGGGATGGCCATCCTGCAAATAACCCACGACCTCAGTGTGGTTGCCGGCATGGCCGATCGGATCTATGTGATGTATGCAGGGATTGTGGTAGAAGAGGGGTCAGTGTGGCACATATTTCATGACCCGAGCCACCCCTACACTATGGGATTGCTGGAATCGCTACCGGGTCGAAGGAAGAAGGGACAAAAACTGGCTACCATACCGGGGGCAGTTCCTGATCCCACGAGAAAACCTGCGGGCTGTCCATTCCACCCTCGCTGCAGCTATGTCAAAGAAAGCTGCCGAAGCAAGTTCCCTCAAATGTGCAATTTTGGGGATAACCATAAGGCAAGGTGCCCTATTATTCACGCAGAGCGCAGAGTGCATAGCGCATAGCGCTCGGTGCAGGAGGCAGCGGGCAGGAGCCAGCAGGCAGCCATTGAAAATAGGCGCTGAGAACCGCTTGAAGGGAAACGGTGCTTGGTGGATGGGTGGGCAAAGACCACTCTTATAGAGATGACTAACAACAGCACGGCAAATGACAAAGTGATGCTTAAAGTCGAGGGACTAAAAAAGTATTTCCCCGTGCAGCGAGGTTTTTTCCAACGAGTGGTTGGTTGGATAAAGGCAGTTGATGGAGTGGCTCTAGAATTGCAGGCCGGTAAAACCCTGGGCCTGGTGGGGGAAAGCGGCTGCGGCAAGTCTACCCTCGCTCGACTCATCCTCAAGCTGACCGAGCCCGACGAGGGAAAAATTCTCTTCAAGGGTAAAGACATCACTTATCTTTCTCGGGCTGAAATGAAACCTTACCGTGGCATGATGCAGATTGTCTTCCAAGATCCCTTCGGCTCCCTCAATCCCAGAATGACGGTGGGTCAATCAATTGAAGAAGGTCTGCGCAGCGCCAACAAGGGAGGACGTAGACAGCGCCAAGCCCGTGTAGCTGAACTCCTGGACATGGTCGGAATCCCTGCCTCGGCAGCCAAGCGCTATCCCCACGAGTTCAGCGGCGGGCAACGACAACGCCTCGGAATAGCGAGGGCTCTGAGCGTAGAGCCAGAGTTGATTATTTGCGACGAACCGGTCTCAGCTTTGGATGTGTCCATCCAGGCCCAGATCTTGAATCTCCTCCAGGATTTGCGCGAAAAATTGGCTCTGAGTTATCTCTTTATTGCCCATGACTTGCATGTGGTTGAATACGTCAGCGACTCGGTGGCCATAATGTATCTGGGCCATGTCATGGAGTATGGTCCTGCAGAACAAGTCTACGACCAACATCTCCATCCCTACTCCACGGCCCTTTTGGAAGCGGCGCCGACTCCAGAGCCGTCGGCAAAGCGTGCTTGGACGGTGCTGGCCGGTGACGTACCAAGTCCCTTCAACCCCCCACCGGGATGCAAGTTTCAGAACCGCTGTCCTCTCGTCGAGGACCGCTGCAAGAGGGGGGAAATTGAGTTATATGACGTAAATGGAAGGGATAATCATTTTGTTCGCTGCTGGAAGGTATTGGGACGTTAGGCGCAGCAGACAGCAGGCAGCTGAGATCTCGAGGTCAAAAGATTCTGCCTGCTGTGTGCTGTCTGCTGGTGTTATTTGATCTTGTCAGCGAAATATGCTACTAGGGATGCTTCGAATTGTAGAGGGAATACTCTAAATAAGTAGGCGAACTATTTAGAGGTTTCACTTCGGGAATGTTAACCATTTTAGATACTTTGGGCATTTGAGATATGAACTTCAACGAGAAAGCCCCGACCACCATGGAGGAACCTCCCCAGCGCCGCATCTACTCGGTAAGCGAGCTAACCAGGGAGATACGCATGCTATTGGAGGATCATTTTCCCTTCCTCTGGGTGGAGGGAGAAGTCTCCAACTTCAGGGTGCCCTCATCGGGGCATTACTATTTTGTACTTAAAGATGGAGAAAGTCAGATACGTTGTGTGATGTTCCGCTCTCAGCACCGGTGGATGCGCTTTTTGCCTGAGGATGGCCTACATGTTCTTTGTCAGGCTAGGGTCAGCGTCTACGAGCCTCGCGGTGAATACCAACTATTGGTGGATACTATGGAGCCCCGGGGAGTAGGGGCCCTGCAACTGGCCTATGAGCAGCTGAAGGGGCGATTGCAGGCAGAGGGGTTATTCGACCTCGAACACAAGAAACCAATTCCCTTTCTAACCCAACGTCTGGGGGTGGTTACCTCCGCCACCGGAGCTGCCGTCAAAGACATAATCAGAGTGGTCAGGGAACGATACAGCAACTTGGAAATCTACCTCTATCCTGCCAAGGTTCAGGGTGAAGGAGCTGCAGCTGAAATCGCCAGGGGAATCGATACGTTTAATCATGAATTTCCCGTAGATGTTTTGATAGTCGGCCGGGGCGGTGGATCTTGGGAGGACTTGTGGGCCTTTAATGAAGAAATTGTGGTCCGGGCCATTTTTCGTTCCCACATCCCGGTCATTTCAGCGGTGGGTCACGAAGTCGATCTCACCCTGGCCGATTTAGTGGCTGACGTGCGGGCACCCACACCTTCGGCAGCAGCGGAAATGGTGAGCCAACACAAAGAAGCTCTGGAAACATCAGTGGCTACCTTATATGAGCGACTGGAAGGACGTGTTCGTCAGATGGTGCAACTAGCTGGCGAACGTCTGGAGAGCAGAAAGAAACGTTTGCGACACCCCGCCACGCGCTTGGCTGATCTCAGGTTACGTCTGGACGAGCAAGCTCAGCGTTTGGAGTTTGCGGTGCGACAGAGACTGCGCTCAGAAGGTCAAATGTTTCTGCGGGTGAAAGACAATCTGCTTCACCTCAGCCCAAGCCGGAGGATCAAAGAGACACGAGGATTGTTGGGCCACTATTGCCAGCGGCTTGAGCTTTTCGTCGCACGGATTTTGCAAAAAAAACGTCAGAATTTTGAGCGGAGCTTGACCCAATTGGATGGCCTGAGTCCGCTGGGGGTATTAGCCCGTGGCTACTCCATTACTACTACCTGGCCGAAGGGGGTGATAGTTCTCTCGTCTCGGCAGGTGCGAGAGGATGATACAGTCAAAGTCCGCTTGCACGAAGGATCAATGCGTTGCCGTGTTACGCGGTTAGAGGATTGAACAAGTAACCACACAGGCCGCAACGGTCAAAAGGTTAGTGAACAATCAAAGAATCTTTTTTGCGTACGTTGTAGGTTCTTTTGTTCAGTGAGGAGAGGTAAGGTTGAAAAGGGTGTTCTCGGTTATGTCTATTTTCTTGATCTTAGTAGGAGCGGCACAGTTTGCCTCGGGGGCAACTGAGCTAATCGCTCCCACAGGACCGGTTGCTCAGGGTACAGTGGTGCCAATTCTTCTAACTGGGCCGGCAAAAGGTTCAAAGATCGAGGGCTACTGGCAAGGACAGCCTCTTGAGTTTTTTGAGGTACAAGAGAGAGAATACAAATCTCTGTTGGGTGTGGATTTTCGGATGACTCCCGGCACCTACCCCTTAGAGGTACAAGTCATTAATACGGATAAGACTCCATCAACTTACCGTGCCCACATAGAGGTTAGGGAAGAAAAATTTGGTGTACAACGTTTGACCTTACCGCAAAATATGGTAACTCTTGATGCGGATACCCTCAAACGGGTGAGAAAAGAAGCCGCCAAGTTTAGGAAACTATGGTCCATACATACGCCCAGGCGCTACTGGCAGGGCAATTTTGTCCGTCCGATACCGGGGAAACTCTCTACGCCTTTTGGACTCAGGAGAATCCTCAACGGAGAACCGCGAAGCCCTCACTCGGGGGTGGATTTGCGTGCTACTCTTGGTGAACCGGTGAAAGCAGCTAATCACGGCCGGATTGTCCTGGTGGGAGATTTTTTTTTCCACGGGAAGGCGGTGGTTATCGATCACGGCTGGGGATTGTATACCATGTATTTTCACCTTTCTGAGGTCGACGTTGCTGAGGGTGATTTGGTGGGGAAAAGTTACGTAATTGGTCTTGCTGGCTCCACTGGACGAGCCACTGGCCCCCATTTGCATTGGGGAGTCCGATTGGGAGGAGCAAGGATAGATCCCTTCGCCCTGATGCGGGTGACGGCCGAGTGAGAGGACAACGTGGCAAGGAAGAAAGAAAAATTTGAAGAGGCTTTGCAAAAGCTCGAGGCAATTGTCGCGAAGATGGAGGAGGGAGATCTTCCTTTGGAAGAGGCACTTAAAGCATTTGAGGAAGGAGTGAAGCTGGCAAAGTTCTGCACCAGCAAATTGGACGAGGCAGAGCGCAAGGTAGAAAAGCTCATTCGCGACCAGGCAGGTAGAATACAAACCACTCCATTTGCTGAGGAGGAAGATGGCTCCTGACCTCGACCTAAAGCAATACCTGGAAAGGCAGCGCTTGGTAGTTGAAAAGGCTTTGGCAAGTGCCTTACCACCGAGTGAGGGGCCGGAAGCCAGAGTTGTCGAAGCTATGCGCTACAGCCTTTTTGCTGGCGGGAAACGACTCCGTCCTATCCTCTGTCTAGCCGCTGCCGACGCGGTGAGAGGTGAAACTAAGGCTGCCATACCAGCAGCCTGCGCCCTAGAAATGATACATACCTATTCGCTCATTCACGACGATTTACCCGCCATGGATGACGACGACTTGCGGCGAGGTAAACCCACAAATCATGTGGTTTTTGGTGAAGCTATAGCCATTCTCGCGGGTGACGGTTTGCTCACCGAGGCCTTCGTGGTTCTCAGCGATTATCGGTCCTTGCTGCCGGAGAGGGCTCTCAGGCTGATTGGTGTCATCGCCAGGGCGGCAAGTTACCGTGGAATGGTGGGTGGTCAAGTGGTAGATATGCTCTCGCAGAACAGGCCGGCCGACCTCCAGACGGTGCAGCAGATGCACGATCGAAAAACTGCCGCCCTCATTTCAGCGGCGACCGAATCGGGAGCGCTGGCTGGTGGAGGGAGCGAAGACCAGGTGGAGGCTCTGGCTAGATATGGCAGAGCTGTTGGGCTAGCCTTTCAGATAGCAGATGATATTTTGGATATCGAGGGCTCTACCGAGATACTAGGAAAGACAGCTGGGTCCGATGTGGCCAGGGGTAAGGTAACCTATCCTGCGGCGGTGGGCATGAAAGGCTCGCGAGAAGAGGCTCAAAGGCTGGTAAACAATGCCTTGGCTGCAGTGGAGATATTTGATTACAAGGCTGAGCCCTTGCGCGGGCTGGCAAAATACATAATAACAAGGAAGAAATAGCGAAGGGAACACCAGCAGACAGCTGGACATTTATCATTTCACATTTTGGTGAGATAGCCCCATAAAGCCGAGCTACAAGAGCTCATTGATAGAGTATCAATTGTAAAATGAAAAATGACGCCCTGCACCGTGCGTACGGTCTAAAGAGGAAGGAGAGTTAGCTTGAGTAAAACAACGAGCGAAGAAATTTCTAACTCGGAGGAACAAAAGAAGCCCCTCCTCTCGCGTATTGACAGCCCGCAAGATCTCAAGTCCTTATCAATCGAAGAACTCTATCAGCTGGCCGAAGAGATCCGGGACGAGATTGTATGCACCGTGTCTCAAACCGGCGGGCACCTGGCTCCGAACCTTGGGGCGGTGGAACTGACTCTGGCGTTGCATTTCGTCTTTGATGCACCAGATGATTTGATTATCTGGGATGTGGGCCACCAAGCTTATACCCATAAACTTATTACCGGCAGAAGAGAACGGTTTAACACCATTAGAACGTATGGAGGAATCAGCGGTTTTCCCAAACGAAGCGAGAGCCCCTACGATGCCTTTGGTGTTGGCCATGCCAGTACCTCTATTTCAGCGGCCCTAGGCTTTGCCTTAGGCAAACACCTTAAAGGTGACAAGAACAGGGTAATTGCCGTGATTGGTGACGGTTCCATGACCGGCGGTATGGCTTTCGAGGGACTGAATCAGGCCGGCGATTTGGAGCGTGATCTCATCGTGGTTTTGAACGACAATGAAATGTCTATCGCTCCAAATGTAGGCGCTCTTTCATCATTCTTGAGCCGCAAAAAGACCAGCAAGCTAGCACTGCGCATTAGGAAGGATGTGAGGAGTCTGCTCACCAGTATTCCTGCAATTGGTGATGACATTGTGCAGTTGGCAAAAAGGGGAGAGGACTCACTGATGAGTTTTTTTACTCCAGGCATGCTCTTTGAGGCCCTAAAGTTTGAGTATATCGGCCCAATAAGAGGACATCACCTGGAAGGTCTTATCGAAGCCTTTACCAACGCCAAGCACCTCAAAGGGCCCGTACTGGTGCACGCTTTGACTACCAAAGGTAAGGGCTATAGGCCTGCAGAATGTGATCCCTCCAAGTTTCACGGCCTGGGAAGGTTTGAGGTCAGCACGGGAGAACCCATAAAGAAATCGGATGCACCCTCATATACCAAGATATTTGGACAGACCTTGGTGAGGTTGGCCGAGGAGGACGAGAAAATAGTTGCCATTACAGCGGCCATGCCCGAGGGCACCGGTTTGAGCCAATTCGCCGCCCTCTTTCCGGAACGGTTTTTTGATGTGGGAATTTGCGAGCAGCATGCCGTGACCTTTGCTGCCGGTTTGGCACTGGAGGGCTTTAAGCCTGTAGCCGCCATCTACAGCACCTTTCTGCAGCGGGCCTATGATCAGGTGATTCATGATATATGCCTGCAAAATGTGCCCGTCACCATTGTTATGGATCGAGGAGGATTGGTGGGGGAGGACGGTCCTACCCATCACGGTGTTTTCGACTTCTCTTATCTTCGCCATGTGCCAAACATGGTGGTAATGGCCCCTGCTGACGAAAATGAACTGCAGCGAATGTTGAAAACCGCCTTGGAATACAATGGTCCCACAGCTCTACGCTATCCCCGTGGTTCAGCTGAAGGCGTTTCCATGGATTCTGAAATTCGTTCAATTGAGATTGGCAGAGGGAAGCTCTTGCGAGAAGGGACTGATTTGGCGATTCTGGCCATAGGTAACAGGGTGTGGCCGGCGGTTGAGGCAGCCAAGGAGCTTGAGAAAGAGGGTGTGCAGGCAGCGGTAATTAACTGTCGCTTTGTCAAACCACTGGACAAAGAGCTTATTTTAAAGATGGCTCAGCAGAGCAATCTTTTTATCACCGTAGAGGAAAACGTTCTCCAGGGAGGATTCGGCAGTGCAGTGTTGGAACTCTTGGCAGAAGAGGGTTTGACTGGGATTAGGGTTGTTCGGTTGGGCATTGGCGATCAGTTCATTGAACATGCTTCGCAACAGACACAGCGGTCCATCTGCTCCATTGATACCCCGGCAATTATCAATGCGGCGCGAACTATGCTCCCAGGCGACGGTGTCCAAAAAGCTGCTTCTCATCGTTAGTAGGTAGTTTTTCATTTCTGGGGCGCAGCACGGAGAAATTTCTACAGGTGTGTGCCAC
>JAJDNB010000253.1 GCA_022340905.1 Deltaproteobacteria bacterium
CTGAATGCTCCTTTTTCATTATTGATGCTGAGATAATAGTGCATCGAGGGAGGTATTTCAAGGGAGACACTGCAAGAAAAGGCCAATGCGAGATCAGATCGCAGAGGATAGCATTATTTCCCAGTGCCTCATGCTCTAGGCTCAAACTCAGCGAGCTCTAATTAAATAAAGATGATGAGGCTAGTTCAAATCGCTTAAGAGTTGCCGCCGCTAGGCGGATGTCACGATGGTGAGCCATCGGGACACAAAGGGGATTCCTACGGAGAGGAAAACAAGCCTACTTATTTTCCTCTCCGTAGGGGTCGCCGTTGAACTCTTGAGCGATCTTGTTGTATCTACAGACAGTTATCCTCTGTGCTCTCTGCGGGCTCTGTGAGAGCTTTGTCTTTTCTTCGTGTTCTCCGCGGTTTTATCTTTTAACCGTGTAATCCGTGCGTTGCCGCAGGCAACCCGTGCCAAAAATACTGCCAACTGTCAGCTGCCTCCAGCCAGCTGGCAAGGGTCTGCGGTTAATGGTAAGTGAAGATCAAGACTCGGAAAGAGACCTGAGGAGGGAGAGAAGCTTTTCCTTCTCGGCGGGCGAGACGTCCACAAAACTCAAACCAACATCGAACTGAAATTTCCTTGCACTCTCGAACTTGTTGTACCAGAGTACCTGACCCTTTACAGTCCACGTTTCCTCTTCGCCCGAGGCAGATACGGTAATCAGTAATGGCGTATTACCCAAGGGATCATTGTCCAGATGCAGATGGTGCCCCTGAATCAACATGTGATTGGTTTGAAGGCAGGCTCCAATCGGAGAGATCTCGGTGAGTCGGCCTTGTACCTTGTCGGTGCGGGGCCTTTCTTCGGCAGAGTCCCACACCTGGAATTCCACGTCTACGGCCGCGGAATATCGCGAGTGACTGCGACGCTCAAGACCAAAGTACTTTCTAATCCCCATGGTGGTGCCCCCCATCGGGTTAGTATGTTCTTTTTTCACAAGCTTCAAATATTAAGCGACAATTAACACACTTTGTCAAGAAAAAGCCGCAAGGGAGATAGGGTAAACGGTCAACGGTAAACAGTAAGTAATTGAAAAATATAAAAATAGTTTATTTTGGGGTCGTGCAGAGTTTCCCTCTGACCTAAAATCAATCCGCAAAGTACGCTAATGACACTAATGTAATATTTTCAACTTTTTAGGCAGGATATACAGGATAAACAGGATAGGAGAAGCAACGAACTCGAGTGGATGCCGGATCGCTTAAAGGTCGCCCGCACAGCGGGTGGTCACGATGGGACCATCGGGACTAAGGCGGGAAGCCGAGCCTCAAAAGTAAGCTTGATTATTTTTGAGGCTCGGCTTCCTGTCTTGACCCTTTGAGCGACCTTGTCAACTACACTTATCTCATCCTGTATATCCTGTAATCCTGTCGAAATCTCTTCGTGCCCCTTGCCCACCATCGCGAGCCGCTCAGGCGAGGCGGGCGGGTTCGCGTCCTTCGTGGTTTTATCTTTTAGCCGTGTAATCCGTGTGTTCCGCCATAGGCGGGACCCGTGCCAAAAATACTGCCAGCTGTCTAGCGCCTAGTGGAACGCTTGCGCTTCGACTTACTCCTCTTTAAGTAGACGATCCCAAAAACCAAAACCCCAAACACTAAAACCACAAATATTACGCTTAGCCCGTGATCTTTGGTGATGAGGATCACACTGTGGAGTGTTTGCTTGAAAATATTGGCCTGAGGCACATCCTGGACAGCTACTAAAGGCACTGTTTTAAATACTTTTTCCTTGGTGGCAATTACAGCCTCACCTATAGTCTGACCACTCTGAATTGGGGCAAACAATCTCTCGGGGACCTTGGTTTCCCAGGATAGATCCGCCTGTTTTTCAATGGGCACCGTGACAATACCGGGTTGGGAGGCAGCCAGTTCCACCGTCCCTACGGTTCCTTTCCAAACGGGAAGTTTAAGGAGCACATCTCCTTGTTTGAAGAGGGTCACTGAGGCAAAGTTGCGGAAGCCGTAATTGAGTAAGCGCAGGGCTTCTCTTTCTCTAATATTCTCGCTTTTTGCTCCCATCACTACCGCAATGAAACGTTGACCCTCCCTCTCAGCGGTGGCCAGCAGATGATAGCCAGCATCTTCTGTGTGGCCGGTTTTCAAACCGTCCACCGTGGGGTCGCGCCAGAGAAGGCCATTACGATTTTTTTGACGGATATTTTCGTGGGTAAACTCCTTCATTTTATGATACTGAATGGCCTGCGGATGTGCCTGCAAATAGGCTCTGGCCATGAGGGCCATATCTCTAGCACTGGTGTATTGATCGGGGGCAGGCCAACCGTTTACCGTCTGAAACTGGGTATTCTCGAGGTGGAGTTCTTTTATTTTTTGATTCATTTTGGCAACAAAAGCCTGTTCGTTTCCCTGGAGAAACTCGGCAACCGCAACGCAAGCATCATTGCCGGAGACCACCGCAATTCCTTTAATTAATTCTTTTAAAGGAATACGATCTCCCTGGCGAACGAACATTTTGGAGCCCCCTGTGCGCCAGGCCTTTTCGCTTATCCACACCTTGTCCTCCAGGAGGACCTGACCGTTGTCGACCGCGTCGAACACCAAGAAAAGAGTCATTAATTTGACAAAACTTGCAGGGTTTATTCGCTCATCAGGATTCTGTCCGTAAAGAAATTCCCCGGAATTGAAATCAATAAGAACGGCCGCTTTAGCCGCCACAGCAAAAGGATGCGGCATCTCCTGCGCCCAAGCCGGTTTCCAAGAACCGGAGAGCAAAACCACAAGCCAAATGCCAATCGAAAGTATTGCTCCCTTTCTGATTCTTTGCATGAGACTTCTCCTCAACAAAAAAACTTATCCCACCGCAGAGCACGCAGACCCGCCCGCCTCGCCTGAAGGCGAAGCCGATGGCGGGCAGGGACCGCAGAGAAAGACTTAATTCTAGACGCGAAGGACACAAAGAGCACAAATATTGGACAGGATTAACAGGATGTGAGAAGCAACGAACTCAAGTGGCTGCCGGATAGCTTAAAGGTCGCCCGCAGAGCGGGTGGTCCCGATGAGATCATCGGGACTAATGTGGAACCTTAGAGGTCAAAAATAAGCTAGCTTATTTTTGAGGCTCAAGGTTTCCACATGGACCTTTTAAGCGATCTTATCTTCTCTGCGTGCTCTGTGGTCTCTGTGAGAGGTTCACTTTTTCTTCGTGTCCTTAGCGTTCTTCGCGGATAAAAGTCTTAGCCGTGTAATCCGTGTGTTCCGCCGTAGGCGGGACCCGTGCCAAGAATAATCTGTGTCCGTCTGCGTGTGTCTGCGGTCAAGTAATTTTTTCTGTCGTCTGACCTCTGTCTTCTGTCCTCTGTATTTTGGACCGCGCTTATAGCATAGCCATCTCTGCTTGTAAAGCAGCACAATTCGACACGGCGAAGTCAGTCGTCCATAGTCCGTTGCGGCATGGGCGTAGAGCATGGAGCATGGGGCATAGGGTCAAAGCGGAATACTGGAATATTGGGAATTAGCCAGTAAGGTAGACGTGCCTGCCTTGCAATATTCGGCTTCATCCCGGAATCCGCCGTAGGCGGGACCCGTGTCCACAAGAAAAAGTCTTTTAAATCTAAATCCATCCTGATACTTTGGCGACCATGATGAAACACAAAGAGCTGACAGCCAAGATTATAGACTGTGCCTACAAGGTGCATAGAGAACTAGGGTTTGGTTTCCTTGAGAGTGTATATC
>JAJDNB010000268.1 GCA_022340905.1 Deltaproteobacteria bacterium
TTAGCTTGCCAAACAAACATCCCACTGTTCCAGAAAAAATTACCCTTTCCCAGGTAATCTTTGGCCCGTTTACCGTCAGGTTTCTCATGAAAGGAAGTAACTTTATAGAATGTGTGCCCTTGTACTTTATCCACCTCCTCCCCTGCCTCAATATAGCCGTAGCCGGTCTGAGGAGATGTGGGGCGAACACCTAGGGTAATCAGGGCAGGCTGCCTTCGGGCCATTGCGGCTGCAGCCCTCACGGTGGATAAAAACAGGTCCTCATCAGTAATGAGATGATCTGCCGGCAGGACTACCATTACTGCACTCGGGTCACGATGTTGGACTAGGAGAGCAGCTAAACCTATGCATGCGGCTGTGTTTCTTCCCACTGGTTCCAGAAAGATATTCTCAGCCGGAAGTTCTGCCAGTTGCCTGCGCAACTCCTCTCCGTGTGCTTCACCAGCCACAACTAAAACATTTTCCGCAGGGAGCAAATCACCAATCCTCGCCACGGTCTGTTGTAGCATCGAACGTCGCCCTACAATGTTGAGGAGTTGCTTGGGTCTCTTTTCTACGCTCCTAGGCCAGAATCTGGTACCCTTACCTCCAGCCATGATCACTGCGTACATCGTTTTCACGCCTCCTTCAGCAAAAGGGTTGGACCAGTATACGGACTCATCGGCCATTTGTCATTTCTCATTTTCATGGAAGGGAACAGTAACCCTTGTGACCTTTGCAATACAAAGAGAGAAGAGAAGGTGACGGGGAGCGTATGGGGTTAGAGCGAGAAAGGTCCAAGAGAGAAAGGCAAAAAACCGACTTGCCTTGCTCGTGTCCCTTCTCTCGCCCAGACACGCCATGCTCCATGCGATAAGGGTCTCCTACTGCAGCTGACAATAGGAAAGAATTTTACAGAAAACTTCCAGGTGTGTTACAGTAAAGCCTTCGCATATCCGTGCAGCAAAAGAGCGTGTACGGGACTTCACCTACGGTCAATGTTCTTTCGACCCTTATTAGCCAATGAGAAGTTTGCCTGTGGCGGAACGCTTTCTTGCACGTATTTCTCCCACAGAGGGAACGCCACGAACGGGTTAAGAATTTTCTTACGAAATGAGCTTGATAAGAAAGGATATATGGTTATGGAAGCAGATATCGATTACAAGAAAGTTGGCGAACGTCTGCAAAGTTTCAGAGAGGTTCGTGGACTCACTCGAGCTGTGGTAGCTCAAAGGCTTGGCATAAGTGAACAAGACCTCGAAGATCTCGAAACAGGGAAAAAGAGACTCTCTCCGGAAAATATTGAGGTCCTGAGAGAGACATTCTCGTTGGATCCCGCCTGGCTCCTTGGCGGTCACGATCTATGAGTATTTTAAAAACCTAAGCCGGCTTTAAGTTGCTCTGGTCACGAGCAATCATACCGCCTTGATTACCTGACCTGCCCCAAAGAGAGTCGAGCACATTCCAACGAAGGGCTATACCTCAAGGCTAGCCAGTAATGCGAACAAATAAACTATCCATTCTTTGCATCACAGTGGTCGCTGTGCTGCTTTGCTCATCCTGCCCCAGGAGTAAGCAAGTAGTTCGGACAGACGTGATAGAGCTGCAGACCACCGATGGAGTGAAACTGGGCGCAGTATTTCGTGAACCTTACCCTGCCCGGGCCAAGGCCGGAGTTGTTATGGTCCATGGATATGGGGGAAACTTCTATTCCGGTATTATGGCATTTCTCCCTGAGATCCTATCCCGTCGCGGTTTCGCAACTCTGGCCCTTAACATGCGAGACCACGACTTGGGCCCTAAAAAAAACCTATTCAAAGAGAACCTACCAGACATCACCGCAGGGGTGGATGAAATGGCTCGACGGGGCTATGAAGCTCTCTTCCTCTTCGGCCACAGCATGGGAACCAATCGTGTCCTCTTTTATTTGGCAGAAACCCAAGACCCGCGGATCGACGGCCTTATCCTTACCGGGCCTCCAGGAAACCTTTTCCAATGGAATGTGAGAACCTTCGGTCTAGAAGCAGCCACTGAGGTTCTCCACCGGGCCCAGGACCTGAAGGCCTCGGACAAGGGTGACACTTGGATGCTCATTGACCTTGGTCCACTCGGCAAGGCTCTCTATACTGCCAACCACGTAGTAAGCCTGAGGGGTCCACAAAGCCTCTCGGACCCCTTTATGAATATTGCCCGTCTTGCCAAACCGGTACTTGTGGTGCATGGGTTGGCTGACCGCCTCTCAGATCCCCATGTGGCAGATCAACTCAAAAACAATGCGGGGCCCGGGTGTTCAGTAACGGTGCAAAAAATTGCAGGTGCAAACCATCGTTTCCGGAAACATGAGGAGGAACTGGCGGAGATTATTGTTCAGTGGTTGGATCAACAATTGAGTCATTGATTTCTTGTCCCTTAGGGTCGAGTTTTAGCTGTCAAGTGTCAGGGAGGAGTCAGAGTTTGCCGGGATGAGCAGAGTGACGTATAATTTCTTCAGCGACGAGTGGTTGTCTGACATAAAATGAGGTAGGCTTGTGAAAATACTCCTCCACATGTGTTGTGCGCCGTGTTCCATTTACCCTCTCGAGATCTTGCAGGGTGAAGGAGCACGTGTTTTTGGTTTTTTTTACAACCCCAACATCCATCCCTACCAGGAATTCCGGCGGCGGCGGCAAGCCGTGGAGCAGTTGGCAGGAAGTCTCGGTTTGGAGATGATTTACCGGGACGAGTATGACGTTGTGAGTTTTTTGCGTCAGGTGGTATTTCGGGAGTCTCAACGTTGTCCCATTTGCTATGACTTGCGGCTTGATGCAGCTGCGCAGTTGGCAAAAAAAAGCCGCATGGACGGCTTCACCAGTACCCTTCTCTACAGTAAGCATCAAAACCACGATTTAATTTGTCAACTAGGCGAGGAGATCGGTAGTCGAAGAGGGATCCCCTTCATCTGCCGAGATTTTCGCCAAGGTTGGAAAGAGGGCATAGAAAAATCAAAAGAAATGGGCCTCTACAGGCAAGAATACTGCGGATGTATTTATAGCGAAGAGGAAAGGTTCCTGGGTGTTCGTCGTGAAAAATCGCATAGCCCGTAGAGCATAGCGCAGAGTGTATATGAGATGGGAAGAACACGCTATGCGCTCACCGCTTCACGGCGAAGGCAGTGAGTTAGTCGTAAACAAACACCCGATGGAGGGAAGGCGTTCGCAAAAGTTGGTCAATCTGCTTTTGCATATTTTGCCGATCTTTGTCCGATTCCCATTTTTTCCAGTCTTCCAATGAGTTCCACGTACTAATCACCAAGTACTCACTGGGATCATCTAGGGAACGCAAAGTCTCTCCGGAAATGTAGCCTTTGGCAAGCATGGCCTTCCCTCTGAGTTTCATTAAGAGGCTGTTTAATCTCGGTTGATTTTCCGAAGGGATTTTCCTCTCTATCAAAACTCGAATGGCCATTATCCTCCTCCGCCTACTGAGTTTTTGCTGGGAGTTTTCTGCCATCCAAAACATCTCTGAGACTCAAAGAGGATAGCTCCTGCATTAGCCGCTCACTCATGCGGATCCAGATGTCCCGGGTGAGGCATTGACCCTCTCGTTTACAGGCCTTGGGATCTTGCACACAGCCAACCAGGCTCATACCTCCTTCAAGGATCTCTATAATCTGCCCAACGCTGATTTTTTCGGGTTTCCTGGCCAGAGTGTACCCCCCTCGAGCCCCGCGTACACTGCGAATGAACCCAGCAGCCTTAAGTGGAATAATTAATTGTTCCAAATACTTGACTGAAAGATCCTGTCGTTTGGCAATTTCCCTCAGAGGAGTCGGACCCTTGTCATGGTGAGCCGCCAGATCCAACATCATTCTAGTACCGTATCTCCCTCTCGTTGATATCTTCATACACTCCTCCTCTTTAAAAACCTTAAAATTATAGCAACGCAGCTTTTTTATGTCCAGAAACTTCCTGGCCCGGATGTTCCACGAATTATTGCAAAGGGAACCATCCAGGCAAATTTTGGATCAACCTCTTTCTTTTTTGATTTGCCCAATGGCTATGGAAAATCCTCCTTCTCAGTTGTAAAATACGATGGGTCAAGAATTCTTAATACAAAGAGTACAAAGGAGTGTAGTGCAACATCTCACATATCCTTTGTGATCTTTGTGTCCTTTGCGGTTCGGAACAGGTTAAGGATGTCAACGGTGCGAGCCCCCGAAAACATCAAAGCCCATATCCAAAAGCTGTATGCGAAACTTGCAGCTCACTCCAGCGTCAACATCAGCTCTGTGCCTATCCTCTGCGGAGAAGAACTGGCCCGCGCTTTGGGATACGACACCTCGTTGCTTCCAATTCCCCAAAAAGCCTGGAGCCTGTTCGCTGGTTGCGGGAACCCTCTTGGAGAAATCAAGTTAGAGCAGCACTGGACAGTTCTGGATTTGGGCTGTGGTGTGGGTATCGATAGCCAGATGGCCGCTCTCGCTCTCCAGCCGCCCGGCAAGGTCATGGGCTTGGATATGACGAGAGAACTGCTCCATCATGCTAAAAAGTATTCAGGTTTTCACTCCATGTGCCACTGGGTGACAGGTGATGGCGAGTACCTCCCTTTGCGATCAGAGTGTATCGACCTGGTCACGGCCAACGGATCGTTTAATCTAATGCCCCATAAAGAGAAAGCCCTCGAAGAGATACATCGGGTGCTCAAGCCTGGCGGCTATCTCTCGCTGGCCGACCTCATTGCCGTGGGAGAAATGGAGCCGATTGTTGAGGGATTCGAAGAGGCTTGGAGTTGGTGTGTGGCTGGTGCCCTCACTCCCGGCGAATACGACGGCCTCATTGGATCCACCGGGTTTATGTGGTGGGAGTTGAAAGAAAAGGAAGGCTATGGCCCACTAGCAGCGGCGAATCTTCTGGCCCAGAAAAGCCCGAGGGATTAGTCTTTAGGTGGAGCGAATTTTCTGGATCAGGGTTGTGGTTGAAATACCAGGCACCAGTTGGACCCTTACCACCTTGCCCCCAGCCTCTTTGACCTCAAAAGCGCCCACGATCTTCTCTTCTGGCCAATCACTTCCCTTGACCAGCGCATCCGGTTTGAGCAGCTTAATCAAAATGAGTGGATCCGGTTCATCGAAGATTGTTACCCAATCGACACAAGCCAATGCCGCCACCACCTCTGCTCTTTGCCCCTCCGGAATAATCGGCCGGG
>JAJDNB010000271.1 GCA_022340905.1 Deltaproteobacteria bacterium
CCGACCTATGGCAACCCTACGTGATATCAAAAGAAAAATTGACGCGGTCAAAAAGACCCAGCAGATCACCCGGGCCATGAACATGGTTGCAGCTGCCAAGCTTCGCACCACCCAGCAGAAGCTGGACCAGTTTGTCCCCTACGCCACGCAGCTCACGGAAATAATGAATCGGGTGGCGGCCGGGGTTGAGCCCGAGGGTTTTCCTCTGCTCATGCCCCACGAGGAAGTGGTCAAGGTGGAGCTGATTTCCATCACTGCCGATCGAGGTCTCTGCGGCGCTTTCAATACCAACCTCATCGCCACAGCGGGTAGGTTCACAGAAGCGAAGGAACAGGAAGGGTTAGAGGTTTCGCTCACCCTTCTCGGCCGCAAGGGCAGGGACTTTTATCGCCGGCGGAAGCGTCCCACTCGTGTTTTTCATGAAGGGATGCTCAACAATCCCAACATGGGCGACGCCACCACCATTGGTCAGGAGGCAACCGAGTTGTTCCTTACTCACGAGGTTGACGAGGTCTATATCTGCTACGCCCAGTTCATCAGCATGGCCAACCAGAGGCCCGTGGTCAAGAAGCTCTTGCCCATAGCGCCCGTAACTATGGGAGAAGAAGGAGAAGAAGGAGCAGAAGGAGCAGAAGACCAGGAACTTCTGGAGTATATATTCGAACCCTCGAGAGAGGGAGTGCTCAATGATCTCCTGCCCAACTATATCAATTTGCAGATACTGGAGGCCTTTTTCCAGACCGCGGTGAGCGAGCACGCCGCCCGGATGGCCGCCATGGACAACGCGGTCAATAACTGCAAGGAAATGGTGCGGGACCTGACCCTTGTCTACAATAAAGCCAGGCAGGCTGGCATCACCAAGGAGCTTATGGACATCGTTGGCGGTGTGGAAGCTTTGAAGAAATAAAGTTTTTTCAGCACTGTGTGAGGAGAATCCATGAATATTGGAAAAATCGTTCAGGTCATCGGAAATGTGGTGGACGTGGAGTTCCCCGAGGGGAAGCTGCCGGAGATTCTATCGGCACTTGCCATAACCAATTCCAGCATCAGTGATGAGGAGGACAACCTTATCGTAGAGGTGGCTCAGCATCTGGGCGACAACGTGGTGCGCTGTGTGGGCATGGACACCACCGACGGTCTGGTCAGGGGGATGGATGCCAAGGACACTGGAGCGCCAATTCAGATGCCAGTGGGCAAGCCCAGCCTCGGCCGGGTGCTCAATGTGGTGGGCCGCCCAGTTGACGGGCTTGGACCGGTTGATGCGGATAAGTACGCTCCCATCCATCGGTCGGCACCGGGTTTCACCGAACAGGACACCTCGGTGAGGGTCTTGGAGACCGGGGTAAAAGTCATCGATCTTCTAGTTCCCTTTCCCCGTGGTGGCAAAATGGGGATGTTCGGCGGTGCCGGCGTGGGCAAGACAGTTATCATGATGGAGATGATTCATAACATCGCCATGCAGCACAAGGGGATCTCGGTTTTCGCCGGAGTGGGGGAACGTACCCGCGAGGGTAACGACCTCTACCTGGAGATGAAGGAATCAGGCGTACTTCCCATGGCGGCCCTGGTTTACGGCCAGATGACCGAGCCTCCGGGAGCCCGGGCGCGGGTGGCTCTTTCAGCCCTGACCCAGGCAGAGTATTTTCGGGATGAAGAAGGCCAAGACGTGCTCCTTTTCATTGACAATATTTTTCGTTTCACCCAGGCCGGAGCAGAAGTTTCGGCTCTCCTGGGCCGCATGCCTTCAGCCGTTGGTTACCAGCCCACCTTGGGAACCGACCTGGGCGAACTCCAGGAACGGATTACCTCCACTACCAAGGGCTCGGTTACCGCAGTCCAGTGTGTGTACGTGCCGGCAGACGACCTCACCGACCCTGCCCCTGCGACCACCTTTGCTCACCTGGATGGTACGGTGGTGCTCAATCGACAAATCGTCGAGCTAGGGATCTATCCTGCTGTGGATCCACTGGATTCCACCTCTCGCATCCTTGATCCCAATGTTCTTGGTGAGGATCACTACAAGACCGCTCGCGACGTGCAGATGATCCTGCAGAAATACAAGGACCTCCAGGACATCATTGCCATCCTCGGTATGGATGAGCTTTCCGAGGAAGACAAAGTTGTGGTGGCCCGGGCGAGAAGAATTCAGCGTTTCCTGAGTCAACCCTTCTTTGTGGCTTCTCAGTTCACCGGCACGGATGGCAAATACGTTAAGGTCGAAGACACGGTTCGCGCCTTCCGCGAGATCGTTGACGGCAAGCATGACGAAATTCCCGAGCAGGCCTTTTACATGGTTGGGGGTATTGAGGAAGTGCTGGAGAAAGCCGAGGCCATGTCGGCCGAATAGTGAGCTGTTTCGACTGAAGCGAATGAGCTACGCGAACTAACTTGAAAATGGTGATTCTATGGCAGAGAAAACCCTGCATCTGGATGTAGTAACGCCCGAAAAGACGCTAGTGAGCGACGAGGTAAGTATTGTCATGGCGCCCGGGTATTTTGGTGAATTCGGCGCCCTGCCCACTCACATTCCTTTCCTTGCCCAACTTCAGCCTGGAGAGGTGAAGTATCGTATAGGCGGTAAGCTCGAATTCTTGGCAGTTAGTGGTGGCTACGCTGAAGTGTTGCCAACAAAGGTGACTGTCCTGGCCACAACTGCAGAACGGGCTCAAGACATTGATTTAGAGAGGGCGCGGGCCGCGAAGGATCGGGCCGAGCAGCGCTTGAAAGAACGGCAGGAGGGAATAGATTTCGCCAAGGCTGAAATCGCCCTTCAAAGAGCTATCGCACGTATCAGGGCTGCAGAGAGAGCACAAATCTAGACGAGAGCAATTTTCCGAAAATCCAAGACGGGTCCAATTTGGGCCCGTTTTTTTATGCTGCTCCCTCTTTGAACCGCAGAATATCGAACAAGGAATTTCGAATATCGAAGTGATCACTTCGTCATTCTGCGGTTTCTTGTTCTGCGGTTCGATATTCAGTACTTTGAACCAACTGTCGTCTGACCTCTGATCTCTACCCTCTGTCTTCTCACTCCATGCCCTACGCTCCATGCTCTATGCTTGCGCAGCAGCCGTTGCTATTTTTATCTGGATGAAGTAAAAGGAAAATCATGAAGAATGTTGCTGCCTTGGTCCTGGCCGCAGGCAAAGGTACCAGGATGTATTCAGATCTTGCTAAGGTCTTGCTGCCGATTTGCGGTCGGCCCATGCTGTCGTATTCTCTGGCTACTCTGGAGAAACTGAAATTAGACCTGGTGCTGGTAGTAGTGGGCCATCAGGCGGAAAGTATTCAGAAAATTTTCGCAGAAGCCCCGGTGGAATGGGTATTGCAAACCAAACAATTGGGAACCGGCCATGCGGTCCTTTGTGCGCTACCTCATCTGGTTGGATTTGCTGGTTCAGTACTGATCTGCTGCGGTGATACTCCTTTGCTTACCGCAGAGACCTTGCGTACGTTTCTGACCACTCATGTAAATAATGACAGCAATCTGAGTGTCCTGAGCATGTTGTTAGAGGCGCCTGGAAGTTATGGGCGGATTGTGCGGAATTCGGCAGGTGAAGTAAGAGGAATAGTTGAAGCCAAGGATGCTACTGGTAAAGAGAGCGACATCCGAGAGGTGAACACAGGGATCTATTGTGCGGATGCAGCGCTGTTACACCAGGTGATCCCAGAAATCGGCAATGCTAACGTTCAGGGTGAGTATTACCTTACGGATATGATAGCGCTAGCTATAGAGAACGACTGGAAGGTACAAGCCGTTAGCGGTTCCGACCCCACAGAATTTATGGGTGTCAATACTAAAGAAGAGCTCAAGGCTGCCGAAAAGATCATTGCAGCACGGGAGGCATAGAGCAGAGGGCATAGAGCATGGAGTAATAATTCAGGGGTTGGATGTTGGGGGTAAGATGACAGAAGACAGACGACAGAGGACAGATGATAGCATTTAGATAATTTCGAAATTCGAAATTTTGGCGCTATGCGCTTAGCGCTCTGCGCTATGCCCCAAAGGACCACGGACAGCTGGAAGAGGAAATAAAAATACGCAAGACTGCTAGAGCTCGAATTAAACCTCGTGGAAATGAATAGAGGAATGAAATGTGCGGAATAATAGGACATATTGGCAGAGCGGACTGCGTTTCTCTGCTGGTGGATGGGTTGAGACGGCTGGAATATCGTGGCTACGACAGTGCCGGTATAGCCGTGGTTTGCGATGACAGAATTGAAGTGCGGCGTTGCCAAGGAAAACTGTTGCAGCTCGAACTGCTCCTAACTAAACAGCCCGTGCAAGGCTCAGTGGGTATAGGCCACACCCGCTGGGCAACCCATGGTCCTCCGTCGGACATAAACGCCCATCCGCACAAAGCGGGGTCCATTGCGGTGGTTCACAATGGAATCATCGAAAACTATCTCACTCTGAAAAAAGAACTTCTAGAGATGGGCTGCAAGATCAGCTCTGAGACAGATACCGAAATTGTGGCTCAACTGATAAATAAAGAGGTCGAAGGTGGAGCCTCCTTCGAGGAAGGGGTGACCAATAGCCTCAAGCGCATAGAAGGCTCTTATGCTCTCGTCATTCTCAATGAGCGGGAGCCGGACAAGCTCATTGCCGTGCGGAAAGAAAGCCCGCTGGTTCTGGGTCTGGCCGCCGATGCCTTGCTGGTTGCCTCAGATATTCCCGCCATTTTGGGTCACACCAGAGAAGTAATCTTCCTGGATGACGGCGAGATGGCAGTGCTTACCGGGAGTGGATTCGAAGTAAGAGGCGAGGACGGCACCACTCGGGAAAAAGATGTGGCCCACGTCACCTGGAATCCAGTGATGGCCGAAAAGGCTGGATATACTCACTTCATGGAAAAGGAGATTTATGAGCAACCCCGTGCAGTTATCGATACCTTTCGCGGACGGGTCAGCGAATCGACGGGTGAGGTTTTCCTGGATGCTTTGAACTTGGACGATACATTGATTAAGTCCCTTGACAAGATTTTCATTGTAGCGTGCGGCACCTCCTACCATGCCGGATTGGTGGGAAAGTTTTTATTGGAGACTCTTTGCGGTTTACCGGTGGAAGTGGAGCTTGGTTCTGAATTTCGCTATCGCGACCCCATCATCAATTCAAAGACCCTACAAATTCTCATCTCGCAGTCCGGCGAGACAGCCGACACCCTGGCAGGTTTAAAAGAAGGCCGTAAGAAGGGTGCCTTTCTTCTGGCCATCGTTAATGTGGTGGGTAGTAGTTTAGTCCGGCAATCTGATGGAGTTCTCTACACCCACGCTGGTCCCGAAATTGGAGTTGCCTCCACCAAGGCTTTTACCACTCAACTGGTGGCGCTCTATCTCCTGGCCCTCTATCTAGGAGTCAAGCTGGGTAGGCTTACTTTGCAGGAGAGTCAAGAGCATATCCTGCAGTTAGTTAGGCTTCCTAAAAAAATGGAGACCGCTTTGGATCAGGACGAGCGGATCAAGGTTATTGCTCGTGAATACGCCAATGCGCGCGACTTTCTCTA
>JAJDNB010000003.1 GCA_022340905.1 Deltaproteobacteria bacterium
TTAAAGTGAATATGTTTGCGGAAAAGTTCAAGATTCTGTAAAGCCCCAGAACTGAGATTGTCCAGGACCTGAACCTGAACGGATTCACCAACCAAACGTTCCACCAAATGCGAGCCGATAAATCCCGCCCCACCGGTAACAAGACATTTCTGCATCATTCACCTGTTTTCCCCGTCGAAATAGTCAAACAAAGAGCCACTCTTGCCAGCCAATATCCACCTTATTTTTGTAGATGTGGAATGGGCGATAACAGTGAATCTGTTTCTCCTTTATACCCGAACTCTATGCTCCATGCCCTATGCTCCATGCCCCATGCCCTATGCCCTATGCTCTATGCCAGGGAATAATACTCCCGAAAACGGCCATAGAGTCTTCCTAAATGCCCATCTGGATCTTGATAGTATTCTTCCTGGGAGATATCAAGCCATTCCGAAGAAATTCTTTCCTTTCTACATCTTTTGGGCTCAGATGTAAGCACCGAAGCAGCAACTTTGGGCGAGCCATCATAGCGAACGAGGCCGGAGAAGCGCTCGTTTAAATGTTTGTCCAAGGGCGGCCATTCCCAAATGGAGGGGTGGTAGTCTCCGAAAGACTTCCAGAATGCACCCATGAATTGCGATCTTTGCAAGTGCAAGAGTGCATCTTCAGTAAACAAGGCTGCATCTTCCTCACTGACCAAGAGTTGCTCACTATTACTGCCCCACGTTAAACCTTGGGGTACGGGTAAGGTGGTCTTGGTGGCCAATCCGAATTCCTGGATCATCACAGGACCTTTCCCGAGCCAGGCGGTGACAGAACCCAGAAAGGGGGGAAGGACCGGAGAAAAAAAATCCTCAGCCCAGGGAACACGCCGCGGCTGAGCATTAATAGATAGATAATCCATGTACTTAGCTGCCATACCCAGTGTAAGGCCTTGTCTTCGTCCGAGATCGCTCACATGAAAACTCAAAGTAACAGGCAATCGATCGTCACTTTCTCTTAGTGTCTCTGTCATTGCCTGCAGCCAAAGCTCAGCAGCGAAGTTGTCGGGAGACACGGCCCACAGAGAGGGTTCATTGCCCAAATCCCAGCTGAAAAGGGCAGGGTGCCCACATACAGCATTTGTCAATTCTTTGAGAAGATATACCTGCGCTTCCATAATTTCCGCTTCGGCATAGGGATTTCTAATTTTATTGCTGCGGACTTTTTCCAAAGAAAATACCTGATATTGGCCACGCTCGGTAGAGGCCAAAAGCATCCAGGGTGGAAGCCAGTTCATACTGCAAGCGTGTCCGGTAAAAAGAGTCACCACCACCTTGATATTCTTTTCAGCCGCCGTATCCAAAACTTCCACCAACCGGTCTAACATAACGGTAGGAACGGTTTTGGGAGTTGGCTGGAAATCCTCCCAGAGAAGGTAAATCCTTATACAAGAAAGACCCAGGGACTTAACTATCTCCATATCTTCGTCTACGACTTCTTTGTGGAAGTCTCGCCACATGAACATGGCCGTTTGTTGTGGCCAGTAGTTTACGCCAAGGATAAAGGGTTGATCTGTCATTCAAGCTCCTGGCTCACCGAAATGTGGTAGAAGTAGATGTGAGATATGAGATGTGTGGTTAATCACCCCATATGGCATATCCCACAGCCCAGCTGCATCTGGCTCAATCAGTCATCTCCTCTTTTAGAGGTCTATTTCCAAATCGCCCACCTCTTCAATGGCGGAGGGTTGCCATTTGGGGTCGTCATCTTTATCCACCACGCGAGCCCGCACACCCTCTATGTAGTCAGGGTGTCTCAAAATGAAACGAGCGGCCTTAAAGTCTGCTTGAAAAACTTCCTCCAGAGGCTGCATTTCATTGCATCTCAGGAGCTTTAAAGTCAGTACCACTGCCGTGGGAGAACGCTCAGCCAGCCTGGTGAAAACCCCGTCGCACAACTGGGTCTGTATGGTACACTGGCGGAGGGATTCCATGATTTCTATCATGGAATTTTTCCCGGCAAAATACGCTGCCACCCACTGGTCCGTGGCCGGATTATTAGGAATATTTTGGTCAAATAAATGATCTACCTGTGAAAGTAGGGTTTTTGCCCCCTCCGATCTGCTCTGGGAGAGGTTGCCGGAATATCTTTCAAGTGCGGTCACCAGTTCTGGCAATCTTTCGGACTTCACCAGGTGGCTGGCAAAACCTACGCGAACAGCTTCCGCGCCAATCATTTCGTATCCTGTAAGTCCCAGATACTCCGGATAGCCCGCAGGACATTTGCTGAACATCCAACCTGTTGCTCCCACGTCTGGAAAAAAACCAATTCTTGTCTCCGGCATGGCCATCCGAGTCTTCTCTGTAGCCACCACCAAGTCAGCAGCAGCGGCCAATCCCAAACCTGCCCCCATGGTAATGCCATCTGCCAGCACGATTATGGGCTTTGCAAAACGATGGAGTCTGAGGCACAAATCGTATTCCTCTTTTAGGATCTGTTCAGCCAGCGCTGTCCTTTTATCCTTCACAGCCTGAGCAAGTGCCTTGATGTCTCCCCCAGCGCAAAAACCCCTCTCTCCAGACCCATATAACAAAATAAACTGGCAGTGCTTGTCGGCTTCAGCCTCATCCAAAATCTTGTCAATTAAGCGAATCATTTCTACATTGAGGCTGTTTAGTACCCTTGGACGGTTGAGTATCATACTCACCATGCAATCATTTCTTTTAACCACAACAGTTGGCTCTTCCTGGCTTTTCAACTCGGTCATAGTCAACTCCCAGGGTCAGCATCCCATAGCGCTCGAGAAGCGAAATGCGGGAAAGGTATATAGTTTTGCTTGATGTCTTTTCTCGCTTTTCTCGCCTGTCTAGCCATTCTCACTGCGCGTCCTATGCGCTAACTCTAACGCTAACTTTTCTATTTTTTCTCGATTTTCCAGTTTGGTACGCCACGAAAGGGGAATTGCCTCAAATCCTAGATAGGCTCCTGATAGAGCTCCAGCCATGGCCCCCAAGGTGTCTCGATCTCCGCCATGCATAATAGCACAATAGAGGCAGTCTTCGAAGGAACTTGGGAATCGGAGGAAGGAATAAACGGCGAAAGGCAGCGACTCATGCACTGCAACACTTTGGCCTAATTGTCTAGCCGCAATTGATGGAACAGCACCCTCACATAGCAACTTTCTTACGAGCTCGAGCTTTTCCCCCATCTCTCTGGTACGGGTATAGCCTATAAGGTAACGAACGAATTGTTCTGGACGAAATTCCTCTGTTGGGTCGAGTTTCACCGCTTGTGCCACAGCAAAAGCTTGGACTGCCGCCCCATCTTTTCCAATGGGATGTGCATGGGTGACCTCGGCCGAACCAGAGGCCAGTTGGTAAATCTGTGGGGAATTGTGAAAGAAAAGACCCAAGGGAACAATGCGCATGGCAGCACCATTACCAAAAGAGCCCTCGCCACCAAATAGCATCTGCGCTGCATCCACGTAGTCAATTTCCTCTGAATGAACCAGAGAAAATATTGTTGGAGGTCCTGTTGCGTATCCTCTCCAGGGCTCCTTTTCAAAATTACGCCGAAAGGTTTCTCCCAGGTCCCCAGCTTCTACATACCCTTTCCTGAGGAGGGAAGTGGCCAAGCCGATCGCCATGGCAGTGTCGTCTGTGTAACGCAGTTCCGCCATTCTTTCTACCGCCTCAATCAGCCTGTTTTTTTCAGAATACTGAAAAGCAAGCTCGCCCATGGCATCGCCGATAGCGCTTCCGACCATTCCTCCCAAATACTTGGTCTCCAGCAATGACACAATCATATTTCCCCCTGCAGAAAACTAGCCATAGAGCATAGGACAAAAGGTCCGCTGAGAATTTCTCATTTTGAAATCCGCGATCCAAAATCCGCAATCCGAAATAATCTTGCCCTTTGCCCACTGAATTCTGGCTACTGGCTACTGACTACTCTATACTTATAATATTGAGATATTGTTTCAGTGTAAATATAATCGAGCCAATTTCACACTGGCGGGATGCTTGGATTTTCCTGACATGAAGAAAAGCGACCTTGATTACTTCAAAAACTGGTTCCAGCAGTACGCGGCCTCATACCATAACCTGCCCGGCGAAGGGGTGAAGCCCATCCTCCTGAAAGAGAAACATACTGAACGTACGTGCAAGGAAATACTGCTTTTGGGCCGAGAGTGCGGTCTGGGCGGTGAGGACTTAATTCTGGCTGAAACGGTAGCACTATTTCACGATATCGGCCGCTTTCCTCAGTGGAAGAATTATGGCACCTTCAATGATAAGACATCTAAGGATCACGCTCTTCTGGGTCTTGAGGTAATCTCTCAGCACGAGATTTTCGTGAATCTGAAGTCAGAAGATCGGGAGCTTGTCCAAATAGCAATTCTCCATCACAACGCACGAAATCTGCCTTCCCATCTCTCCCAGCGGCAAGATATTTTTTGCCGCCTTCTCAGGGATGCAGACAAACTGGACATATGGAATGTGGTCATCAACGAACAGGAAGGATGTGGCAACTTGCTCGAAACCCTAGCAGGTGTCATTCCCACAAATAAGTCCATAAGTAGCCAAATAGTAGCTGAACTTCTGGAGAGGAAGGTTCCGGACTTCAACTCAGCGCGAAACAGAAACGACATGATATTGTTGCGCCTTGGGTGGATCTTTGACCTCAACTTCCCGGCCTCATGCCGTGAGGTATTGGAAAGACATTACGTTGAGAGGCTTTGCAGTAATCTGCCTGCGCGGAAGGAAATACAGGAAGTTGAAAAATCGCTTATCTTGTATCTGAATGAGCGGTCAAAGGATTAATTATAACCTACCTTCCTCGAACGGCGCGGTCTCCACTGAGTTTACCGGTGCGGCTCCTCCGTTGCGACATTCAATGAGCGAATTAACCATACACTCCAATTCATCAAAGGGAAGGGGTTCGGCGATAATGGCATCGAAGGGAGAGTGGTCTGGTCTAGTGCCGAAATCCAGACCAGTAATCAAAGCCACAGGCACTGAAGAAGGGCTGCTCTTAACTATGCGGCCCAACTCCCAGCCGGATATTCTAGAAGTAGAAAGATTGGTGAGGATGAGATTGAATTGTCCGAGACGAAATTTCTCTAGACCTTCAAGACCATCTGCCGCTGTGGTTACCCGATAACCCTTCCAACAAAGCATTGTTTCAAGGAGTGCTAGAGCACCCCGATTCTTCTCCACAAGCAAAATGTGCGCTCGAGGCGATTCAAGGGCGGCGGTCTGCATGGGCGTCCTCCAGTTATCAGGTTTCCATCACACTAACAATGCCAATCATCCCAGAAATGAAAAAAATCGTCTCAATCACTCACGCCTAAATTGTTGTCACGGCCTAGGCCTCATGTATGGAAAGATCGTTGCCCATCCGGCGGTATCGAGCACCAGAGATCGCTGTAGCCAAGCTGGCGGCAACTGATTGAATCAATTTATTATCGTGGGCAGTAAATGGTCCCTTTTCTTTATTCCACATGTGAATTGCACCTATGACTTCCCCGCCAACCACCATGGGTACACAGAGAATTGAACGCGCTTTTGTTCCACCCAAATCTCTTATTAAGCAGCTAAGGTGAGGGTTTTGCGAAACATCTCGTACCAGCACAGACTCTCCCCTAGACATCACATAACCGCATATACCCTCGATCCTTTTCGTCCGAAACGGCTCAATTCTATCTCCCCTGGTACCAAAGCTTTTCTTGACAGATAAACCATCTTGTTCCTGAATATAGATGGCGCCTGCCTCAACCGTTATCATCTGGCCAATAAGGGTTCCCACCTTATCCAAGAGGTCGTCCACATCAAACAGAGCGGAAGTCACTACATTTCCTATCCTAGTAAAAGCTTCCAGTTCCACACCTTGTTCGTCTATTTGTTGCAAAAGCATTTGATTATGCACGGCCAATCCCAGATAATCGCATGCTTGCTTCAAGATGACGCGCTGGGGATCTGAAAAAGCTCTTTTAGAATTGCTCCCCACAAAGAAAATTCCCGTGTTGACCCCCTGAATGCGGAAGGGAGCCAAGTAACACGAATTAACACCCAACTCTCTGAACCAGCGTGCTTCCAGAGGATTAACTATCGCACTGACGTCTTTCTGATAGATTTCCCTGTTCTCCTCCAGCACCTGCCTCAAAAGACTCTGCCTGAGAGGTAAAACCTCGCCTCGACGAAGTGAAATTGGCTCCGTAGAGGCAACCTCAATGAGTTTCAATTGTTCTTGAGCTTTTTCGAAAACAGCTAAAAAGGATACCGTTACCGGCACAAAGTTTCCAAGTTCCTTGACAAAAAGCTGAAAAACTTTTCTTTGAACAAGTCCCTTGTGGCAAATGCTGTTAAAGCCCATAAGGCAGTTAAATTGACTAGATTGAATGGCCAAATGTTTCCTGAGTTTTATATTTTCGTAACGATAGGAGAGAAAAGCGGCCAAAGGCATAATGTAGTCGAGATCTGCGGTGGAAAAAGGAAAACTTCCTTGCTTCCTCTCGAGGCAAATGACTCCAAAAACATCTTTGGCCGTTGAGAGGGGCACAATAAGGGTGATTCCCGTGTCACCCATCTTCTGCTCTTCTGACTCATTTGGCTCTCCGTGCCAGAAGGGTTCATGGAGGAATTTCGGACGCCCTTGGATCACCGCATCTTTTGCCTTAGTTTTAGCGAAAGCAATTTTGCCTCCCTCTCGACTCGGACAATTCCCCTCTACATCTACCTCACATGCTATTCTGAAGTGGTGTCGGCGGCTTTCATCCAGTAATAGTATCCAACCACGGCCGGCATCAACTCCTTCGCAGGCCTTTTGCAAACCCAACTTCAATAGGCGTGAGCCATTCTGGGTGGCAGGACCGAACTGCATTATTTCTCCAAGTCTCGTGAGCTGACCTGCACGAAATTCAAGCGCCCGATTGGTTTTCTCCAATCTTTCCACCAAATCATGGAAAGAAGAAACAATCCGATTTAGTTCACTCGTCTGCTTTTCTCTGAAGCCCTGCCGCTTATCGTCCAGCGACTGCTCCAAGCTATCAGAAATGCTGCGTAATCTATCAGCATGAGAGCGAAGGATGAAAAACCCCAGGTAGGAAAAAACAAGGACGGAAAGAAGATAGTAGCTTGTGTCTCTGTCAGCAAAAAAGTTATACTTGAAGGCGAAATCGATAAAACCTAAACTGGGAAGCACAAAGAGGAGACCGAAGGCCATGACCAGACCGTAATAAACCCTCTGTTCCCCAAACCCCAGAGCCTTTTGAATATGCCTCAAAAAAAGGCTGCCCCTGCCCCTCAATGGACTACCCACATTATCTGTGTAATCATTTGTTATCACAAGATAAACTTCCAGAGCTCGAAAAAAAATTATTAGTCCTGCTCTTCTGGTGGGTGGACGTTGATTATCTCTGTAACTGCAAGGTTACTTATTTCCCTTAATCCTCTGCGCTGCAATTCGTCACCGTTGACCAGCTCCTTTACTTGGGAGTATATTCCCGGGCTAACGAACCGCTCCTGGGCGCTTCCAAGTCGAACTCCGAATTCTACTCGCTGCCGGTCTGCTGGCGACATGTTTTCGATCACTTTTTTGCTGGCCCAGATAGAACCACCTTCGGCAAATTCACTCAGTTTAATTGCCTCTATAAGGCTCTCTCCCATAACGGTAAAATCGAAGGCCAAAGAGGAAGGTATGGTTCCCAACCACTCCTCGCCACAATGGATGGACATATCCATCTGCAGGGTATTTTTCCATACCTTTTTGTATTTCCAACGCTTGTCGAGAGCGGCGATAGTCTGTTTGAGAGCCTGGGAGCACTGGATGGCTGAGTGAAGGTATTCTCTGGGCGAGTCAGGGGCTGAAAGAAAAAAACACACCACGCCTTCCTGTATTGAACGGCCTGGCGTTCCACCGTATTCTTTGAAGCATTGGTGTGAGGTCAAAATGATTTGGTTTAATAAATCGAAATATTCGTGAGGGGGTAGGGCGGTGCGCAGATGCAGGTTCGACTCTAACCTCCCAGCCAATATACACAGTGACGTGAGAGAGGGAATTCGCCGTGACAACAGAGCCTTGACCAGCTTTTCTCTCCCCATAAGGAGGTTCAAGATCTGATCAAGCTGCATGTTAACGGGGGTATACAGTAGTAGTGTGCCTTCACGGAAATCACTGGAGAAAAGCGTGTGCCTGGTTTTCTTTCCCTTATACGGCCTCAAAACCAAGTCTTGCTGCGTAAGAGGTCGGTCCTGTAACGGTTCAGTCTCGCGCCACAATTCTCTCACCTCATCCAGAGGGCAACCCTCTACCTGACGGCAGATCTGTTCAACCCGATCCTCGCTCAACTCCCGCTTTGCCAAGCGTAGATGAAGTGTGAGAATTTCTTTCCAGTTTTTAAACCGATCTAGTAGCCCCTTTTCCAAAAAAAGCCGCAAGATATTCCGATTTGCCGCAGTTGCAATTTCCCGAACAGACTCTTGAAAAAATTCCTTCTCCGCACTCCGATTAATCCAAATGATCTCCCATCTCGAATTGACCAAAATGGCCGGAAACACAATCCGCTCAATTGACTGGTAACTAAAATCGACCGCACTTTCACTGAAACTCTCTTTTTCGCCAACATATTCATCGGTAAAGTGAAGGGCTATTTCTGCCATCCTCATTCCAGAGGCCTTCATTTCCTGAATTCTCTCTATTCGCTCCAGCACCCAGATGGGAAAGTAGCCAATTTTTGTCGGGCCACCTGGTTCCTCTGGTTTCCGTACAGTAGGAGATGGAATAAGATTCAGTGAAATATAGTTGTTCAAAGTGGCCCGAGATATTCCGGTTTTGGAGATCAGCTCTTTACTTGAAATACTTTTACTGTCCAAATGATTTTGCAAGATTTTTCCTATGCTTTTTTAAAACTTGATGAAATAGCCGATTAGACAGTACAAAGTTAGTGTCTAAATGTCAAGAAAAAAATTAAAAAAACCGTAAAAAAATTTAAACGTAAGTTATTCTAACTACTTATACTGTCCAGCACAAAACATACGTTTCGTATACCTTATTGTTTTACGCCACCTCTGTATACAAATAAATGTATAGAAGTTGAACAGTATAAATCACTGTATATACAAATACTTGTGTATTTCATAAGAAAAATGATAACATCTACTGTATAACTGAATATTCCCGCACTTATACAGTCTAAATAGGGGCACCCATCTCTTTTACGCATAGGTTAGTTTCCCTACTAAAGCATGGCTAGTCTGATTATGAACTCTTCCTTTTGAACTTTCCCAAATACAATCTTTTTCGTCAGACTCCCTGTAAGCTCTTGTTAGTTTTCTGACTCCTTGACAGGTTATTTCAGCTCTATACTATGTAGATAGGTATCGTGTGGTTCGTTTTGGGGTTTGTCATGAATGTAGTCACCAATATTCAGACCGAGAAGCTTGCTCACTATGTGGATAATCTCATTGTGAACTGTCGAAACATCTCTGTTTTGATTGATGTCGCCCAAGAAGAAGATTATGACCTCTATCTAGTAGGTGGTTTTCTCCGAGACACCTTGCTAGGTCACGTTTGCAAGGATGTGGACTTTGTCAGCAGTAAGGCTTCTGAACTTACAAAGTTGATGGCGAGAAACACCAGTAGCAAACCAGTGGTAATAGACCGGAAATTTGGGACTACGCGATTTATACCTCGTGTTCAACCGCATATCCTAGATGAGCAATTCGTCGTTGACCTTTCTCCCCTGAAAGGCTCAACTATCGTTGACGACCTTTATCAGCGTGATTTTACTATCAATTCTCTCGCCCTAGATATCTCAGCATGGCGGATAGATGGAGGAACCCATCTCCTCGATCCTTTAGGAGGAATTGCCGATCTTGAGGCTGGTAAATTGCGGGTTTGTTCGAAACAGTCGCTCTCAGATGATCCGCTCCGTATTTTGAGAGCGTACCGTCTAGTATCGACTTACGGTTTTAGTCTGACTGCCCAGACACGCAAGAACATTCTCCAAACGTGTCACCATTTACATGAGGTAGCGGTAGAGCGAATCAGAGATGAAATGATGCTGATTCTTTCTGCAGTAAATTCCGTATCAATCCTCAAAATGCTGGCGGAAGACGGTGTATTGAGACTTTTGCTGCCGGAGCACGTGGAGATACACAAGAATAATTCCCTTCATTTAGATGTTTGGCAGCAGAGGTTCTCAACGCTGGAAGCATTGGAGTTCTTATTGGTCAATCTTCGGGCGTTGCTTGGAGACTATGCTGACGAAGCTTTAACCATCCTTACCCAAAAGCTCGGGGGTGAAAGAAAACGAGAGGCTTCCCTCAAGCTTGCTGTTTTGCTCCTCCATATAGGTCCGTCCCATTCCAGTTCTGTGAGCAAGAACGCTGCTACCCACTCTCATGCTCACCGGGTAGCAGGATCGGAGTTGGCCGCTTCTTTTTGTACCCGTTTACGGTTAAGTAACAGAGAAATCACTTTTGTTAGCCAGATTCTCCACCACTATATGCGTCCAAGGAAACTGTTTTGGTACACTCGTATTCCGTCAAGGGAGTTAGTCTCTTTCTTTGGACTAGGACCTGAACTTTTTTGGCCTCTCCTTCTACTCTTTGCCTCGGAATTCGCGGCGTCTCAAGGACATGTTTCAGCTGGAGGTGCTCTGCAACCACTGCGGACGCGAATACGTGGGTGGTTGGACTTCTATCATGATACACTCAAGCCTAGAATAACAGCGCCTCCAATAGTCAGCGGTCGCGATCTTATCAACCAGTTGCACCTCGCACCAGGCCCTCTGGTGGGAAGACTTCTCAGGTCTCTGGCCGAACTTCAGTGGGAGGGGCGAGTCAGTACACGCCAGGAAGCCCTCGATCATGCCAGTAGGTTGTTAGAACAGTTGAAACAAAGGAATCGAAAGACACAAGATTAGGAGATAGGAGATAGAAGATAGAAGGCAGCAGGCTGCGAATAGAAATCGAGAATCAGAGGTCGGAGATCAGGGGACAGATGGCTAAATTGCAAATTTATCTTGTTGCCCTATGCTCTATGCCCTGCCTCATTTCCCTTGACGGTCTATGGCTTTTTGGCTACACTGACATTCATTATTCTAAATGATTAATAATATGAATATCTTACCCGACTCATTATTGAACCGGCTCAGACAAAGTGAGCTCAAACTAGCCAAATCCATCCTGCGGTGGAAATTGCAGAAAGAGAGTACCCCTGTACCGGATGACACCCAACTCGAGGTGGCAGCGTCGCGCCTCCTGGATGAAGCACGAGAAATAGCCAAAAAAAGAGGAAAGACTTTGCTGGAAATTCTCAAAGAAGAAGCGAGGCAATTTTTCGACTCGAGATCGCCCTGAACCATTCCATTGGAGATAGAATGCTTTCTGCAAAAGATTTTTTCGATCTCAAGGATTGGGCTCATGGAAGACTATTCAATGAGGATGAGCCAGTCTGGCACGCCTTTACTCGTCTGAAATCCTACATGTCCCAGGCATTAAAGCCAAATTCACAGGAAGTTGGCAGTCTTCGCCCGGTATTTCAGCAAACAACGGTTCTTTACAGAGGAAATATTTTGACTTCTGGATTCGAATTGCGGCCAGGCGACGTTACCAAAGGAAAATTTCAAGTTATCCATGCTGGAGAAGCTCTCGAAGGAGCAACTGTGTTCTATGCTGGGGCCTGCCTTATGGATGATGATATCTTTGTTGGACCGGGTAGTGTGGTTGAGCCTGGAGCTCTGATTAAAGGCCCAACAATCATCGGCTCACACTGCGAGATTCGGCAGGGCGCCTACCTTCGTGGCCATTGTCTGGTGGGGAATCGCTGTGTGTTAGGACACACAACCGAGATGAAACATTCCGCGATGTTGGATGACGCCAAAGCCGGCCACTTTGCCTACATCGGAGATAGTATTCTTGGAAACCGCACTAACCTGGGGGCGGGTACAAAACTGGCAAATCTCAAAATAACCGGTACACCAGTGGGAATAAGAATTAACAATGAGATATATGATACAGGCCTGCGAAAATTGGGTGCCATAATCGGAGACGATAGCGAGACGGGCTGCAATTCTGTTACAAATCCTGGAACCTTATTGGGTCGCCGCTGTTTAGTATTGCCGACCCTATCGGTGGGAAGTGGATATTACCCAGATGAGTCAGTTATCCGTTAAGTATGGCTATAGCTATTGGCGAAAGCCCACTGAGACTCAACATTCCCTTCCTTTATTTTTTTATAATTATTTTAGTTAATTATCGAAAATTATCGTTGACAAAGGAAAAAGCTTCAGCTAGTTTGGTAGAAGTTTTTAGAGAGATAGGGATTTTCGTCGTACCCTCCTTTACACAAAGGGGGATGCTTGGGAAAAAATTTCAGAGGGAGGAAGGCGGATGAACAAGAGCCAGCTCATCGAGCGAATTGCTAAAGAGGAGGGTATCACGATCAAGAATGCTGCCAGCGTGGTGAATGTGGTTTTTGACTCCATGTCCGACTCTCTTGCCAAAGGAGACCGGGTCGAAATCCGAGGCTTCGGCAGCTTTAAAGTCAAAAGCTACGATAGTTATCAGGGACGCAATCCAAAAACAGGAGAGATTATTCAAGTAAAACAAAAAAAGCTCCCTTATTTTAAAGTTGGAAAAGAGATGAAGGAACGCGTTGACAGCAAATAGAACCGATGGGCTCTAATTTGTAGATTTTGTCATCCACTTCTCGAGCACCATCTACAGTTGCTGTAGGTGCGGGAAAGGATAATTCCAACAAATTCAGGGAGATCTACAAGAGAGGTAATGGTGACCCTCTTTGGCCCTTGATTGGCAAACTCGCCCCTTCAGCAAAAAGCCTACATATTTTTGCCCACCAAAATGGTTGATCCGTCACAGGAGAGAAATTTAACTTTTAGCAAGATTAAGACCGCTTACCAAGACTTTTATCAAAGACTCAAAGGTTTAGAAAACACACCACCATACCGATCTACGAAGTCGGGTATGTGGGCCACTTCTGTGGCAGAAGAGATTTACCACGCTTTCTGCCATTTCGAGCTGGATCAGTATAATCACGTGGCTGACTTGGGGAGCGGAGACGGCATAGTGGTGGTCATTGCATCATTATTCACTCAGGCTACTGGCTACGAAATTGACGAATGGCTCTATCAACAATCAAAAAAAATCAGTCATTCACTTAACCTGTCCAAAGCCACATTTCTACGGAAAGATTTTTTCCAGGCCGACCTCAGCGCATATGACCTGTTATATTTGTATCCGGACAAACCTATTTACGAGCTGGAGAAGCACTTGCTTGCCACCTGGAGTGGACGCCTTCTCGTAAATGGGCCCCATTTCCCACCTTGTCATTTAAGAAAAATAGCTGAATGTGAGTCATTCGCGGGGAGATTTGCCTTATACGAATCTCCTTGAATCCCCAAAGCTCCCACAGCTTGCACGAAAGGCACGACACATTGCAAGTGTCTATGAACTATTGGAGTCCTGGAGTTAAGGTTGCCTCGTTAGCTAGATTAAACACGCAAAGTGGCTAGCAGAAGAGAATCGATGTGGTCCAAAAGCTGACGATACAAGCCGCCGTAACTTTTGCTCCCATAACACTGAACACAGTTAAACATTTCATTTCGTAGAGTTCGCACACTGGGGGCCAACGCACCGGTATTCACGCCATCTTCTCCATTGAGTTGCCCTCCTTCCTCTGCCAACAAAGCTCGCCCTTTATGGTGAAATTGGTTCCAAAGTTCTTCGAGTCTGCCACACTGCTCGTCCATTTCCATCATAAGGTCAGTATGGGAAACAGTTGCCACTGCTCCTGTCCGTTCCAGCTCATCTACAAGCCCGTTCAGAAGTACGGCAATTGTACCAAATTCAGCTCCCCGAACACCTCGTCTCCACTGCAGCAGCCAGGAATTGCGCCAAGACCACAGGTTGTGTGTTTCACCCAAAGCAACTAACCCGAGGGCCTCTCGGGCTATCTTTTTTATCCGTTCGAGACTCTTACCGTCCACCTCTCTTATTGTCAGAGGATTGATCTTATGAGAATCATCATGGGCTCCAAGGGCTGAATCATTTAGCAAATCATACCAAATATTGAAAAGAGCCGTGTTTCCAGCGGCATCACCCGGGGTTTCCAAATGTAGATATGAAAGGAAAACTCTACCCTCACCGTATCTGCCTTCAAGCACTGCGGGCTCGTCAATGATCCGCTTGGGGTCCAGATTTATCTCATAGGCCTCCTCAAATTGTCCCCAGTCTCTTCCATCTGCCAAGGTTTCACTGACCTTGAGATCTGAAACACAAAAATCGCTCTCCGGCTGGCCATATTGTCCAAGAACCAGGATGTTATCGGACTCCACAATGTGAAACTGTGAAGGCCACCAGACGTGGAAGGCCTCCTCCCTGGCAAGGCCCCACCAGAAAGGGTGTGGCCTTGCCTGGCGCACCCGAATAGAACCACTAAAATTGGGAAGTCGATCGGTCATTGGTTTTCGGGTTACCGGGACCAGTGCCAGCCCTTCATCCACCTGGAGAGCAAGCCCGGCACCTCCACAAATTCCCAGATAGGCGCCGCCTTTATACACATAGCGGTGCAGCTCTTCTCGACCACCACCACCCAGTTCTTTGCTCCTGAGGCTAGCCCAGCCGCCTGGAACAACAAGCAACTGGTAGCTTGCAAGAGCACCTGCTCTCACATCTCTCGCAGTAATCAAATCAAAGGAGAAACCGAGATCCCTCAGAGTACTAACTGCCAGGAGCCCCCACAGAAAAGACTTGTCCCACAAGAGGGCAACCCGCCCTGGTTTGACGACCAGAAGGTGACTGAACGCCGAATCCGGCAACTCTAAGGGCTCAGAGGGAACCGGAATCTCATCGCTCACTTTGGATGCAAGGAAGAGATCTCCAGGGTCGGCAAAAGAGGTCGGAGGCCCCTGCCAACGGTAAACCATATTTCCCTCAGATATGCGACGGTTAACCACCCTCAGGAGGTTGGCAAACGATTTCGGATGGTGCAGTCTGAAGCGATCTAGGTGGAAGGTCATTGTTACTAGGGTCAAATGCCCCGGATCTCGCCACAGTCGGGGCAGATCCAGGTCACAGAGTTACCGCTTATACCCCATTGATTTTCCTGCATACAAGCCAGACATATTTGAAAGCCGCAGTCACAGGTCCAGCAAAATTTATGCTCTTCACGGCAGCAATGGCAGAAAAACCTCTTACTTTTTTCCTTTCGCAGTTCTTTTGTCCGTTTCATTGCCACCACTTCTGATGCGGAATGCTTAATCAGGCTGGAATCTTTCCCCTCCGTCCCACCTCGATATCGTGGATCGGAATAAGAATATCAGCCATCTCTTTAACACGCTGAGCGCTTTCATAAGCTTCAAGGGCGTCAATGTGAACACCCGGTGTTACCGCAGGGCCCACACCAGGGAAGTTATCACCATTACAACAGAAGCCGGTAATGACTGCAGTTCCCTTATGGGTCTCCACCGCAACAGATTGTCCACCCACCGTGTGCCCGGGAGTCAGGATGACGCGAACGCCGGGAACAATTTCCCCATCACCCTCCAAGGTAATAACCTCAGAGTCGTCGAGAAGGTCGGAATAGTAACGGTGGTCAAGAGGGTGGGGCGCCTTGAAAAAATCCAGTTCTACCTGCTGTACGTAAACCTTGGCATTCGTGCACTTGTAGGTATTCTCACAGTGATCATTGTGCAGGTGGGTCTGGATCACTATGTCCACATCTTCTGGTCTCAAATCCACCGTGGCCAGAGCTTCTTCGAACTCCATAATTTGTAGACCAGTCCGTTCTTTGGCCTCGGGAGGAACCATGAACTCCTCCATCCCGGTATCCACAAGAATTCTTTGATCACCGCCCTCCAGGTAGAAAACATAAATGGGCAGATAAATACGTTTACCATAGCCTTTTTGGTAGGTCATAATGCCCTGATCAGTCTCATTAATGCCCACAACCAAGGGATGGATCATGAATTTGCTCATATGCAACCGCCTTTCTCGATGGAGAGGCCTAACTATATGTTATCATTAGCTATCTTTCCATTTCTTCCTTTTTGCGCCTATTCGCATACCAGCAGCTGAAATCGTACATGCCTCGATAACTATCCTGTTCGCGGAAAATACCCTCCGCTATTTCCAAAACCCCCTTGACATATTCGGCCGAATAGTCGGTTATCTTACGTCCGGCAAAAAACCTTTCATATAACTCGTGTCCGGAATCTAGGATAACCTCCTCACCCTTGGCCTCTTGTCGCAACTTGTAGCCCAATGGCTCCTTGGGCTTCATAAAAGGATCCCAGTCATCATAGCCCTTTTTGAGAATCCGTTCCTGGGCTTTTGGTGACATTCCATCGAAGATAGCCCTTTTCTTTTCTTCTTCTTCGGGAGTTAGCTTCGCCATAACTTCTAAGCTCTCAAATTTCCTAATTTCCTCATTTCTAATTGCCCAATCTCGTCTACCCAGTAGACGGAGACCCTGGTTGTCCAAATTCACAAGGTCTCAGAATCTCTAGCTCTTCCTGGCTTGCCGATCTGACCTCTTTTATTGTGAAATCATAGATGAGAGTCTTTCCCGCCAGCGGATGGTTGTAGTCCAAGACCACACTGTCCAGTTTTTTTTCCAGGACAAAGTATCCGAAGGTAACCCGATGATCGGGGTTGGTGGCCCTTACCCAGCGACCTTCTTGAAGATTCCTACCTTCCGGAAATTCCTTGTAAAATTTCTCTTGAATCAGAGTGGGATCAGTGAGGCCAAAACCCTCTTCCGGGGGTACGGCAATTTGACCCGAATCTCCCTGAGCCATTCCGATCAATCCTCTTTCCAGCCCCGGGATTACCTGATTGTAGCCAGTAACAAACTCCATATAGGCGAGACCTTCCTCTGGATCGCCCTTAACAATCTCACCATCTTCCAATTTTACCGTGTATTTGATCACTACGTAACTGTTTTCAGGTTGAATTGTCACCATGCACCTTTACTCCCTCGAGTCGCAGCCAAGCTCTTCAGCCAGCTCAGGATTTACTTGAAAGCCAAGTTCAAGTGCTTTTTCGCAGTGGGCTTTGGCCGCTTCCTTATCTCCCATTGCCCGATAAGCATGGAGCAGATTGTTGTGGGCCAGGGCAAAAGTAGGATTCAATTCGAGGGCCTTGAGATTCTCCCGAATGGCAGCCTCAAAGTCGCCCTTTTGGAAATAGACTCCACCGAGATTGGCCCTTACCGCAGCTTGATTTGGATCGATTTCCAAGGCCTTCTCGTACTCGAGCATTCCTTCATCCACTTGTCCATTCTGAATCAGGGCGAAACCCAGATTACTATGGGCGAGAGGGTGGCTGGGATTTATCTCCAGTGCCTTTTTGTTGGCCGCTATGCACGCATCCACATTACCTTTGCGCAAGAAAATTCCTCCCAGGTTGATATAGGCCTCGACCATCTTGGGATCGAAGACAATTGCCTGCTGAAACGCTGTAATTGACTCGTCCAGTTGGCCCCTCCTGGCATAGGCAAGACCCAGGTTGTAGTGAAGAGGAGCCGAGTAGGGCGTGGCCAAAAGTTGTTTTCTCAAAGCACGAAATATCGTATCTTCAGAAACCTCTCCAGTCTTTTTTTCTTCCATAACGTCTACTCCGCAAGAGATATCAGATCAAAAATTTAGGAATTCCGATCCCTCACATGCCAATAGTGAGCTCAAAAAACCTATGAATGAGGGGAGGGCAGGGGGATTCTCACCCCTCATCCACCCCCTTTTCCTCCTCTGCCAATGCGGCTTCAATGGCAATTATTTCCGCTGCTACCAATTCCGCTGGCTTGCTCGCCCCCAGTCTTCTGTAGATGTGGAAGGCCCGGCTTAAGTAACTTAGGGCTTCTTTGGCTTGTGCCATCTTGTATTTAAGTTCACCCATGCCAGTGAGGACAAAGGCAAGTCTATCAGCGACGCGTTTTTCTTCATAGTACTTCAAAGCTTCCTCAAAACTCACCAGGGCAGTCTCAAATTGGCCATGGCTCCTATAGACCAGGGCTATTTTTTCGTTGAAATGGGCTAAACCCAGTTCATCGTTCTGGTTCTGGCATATTTTCTTGGCCCTGCTAAAAACCTTCAACGCTCCACTGAAATCTCCTTGATCTCTGGCCAATTCACCTAATCTCTCCATGAGGTTAGCAATCTTTTTTTCGTCCCCATTTTTTTCAAAAAAATCCAATGCTTGCTGGTAGTGAGTACGGGCTGTTTCATAATTTCCCGTATTGCGGTAAACATCTCCCAACCCGATGGCGGTTATGGCGGCTCCCTCTTCGTTTCCCAGTTTTCCGCAAATGGCCTTCGCTTCTCTCAGATATTCTTTGGCGTCACTCCACTTCCCCTTGCCGAGGTAGATGTCGCCTATCTTGAAACAGGCATTGGCAATGCCCGGCTCATTGCCAGTGGTTCGAAAAACTTCTAATTCCTCCAGGTGCTTCTTGATAGACATGCAAGACCCTCGATGTCGTAAGCCTAGTGGACTTTCTGTTTGTATGTTTCCGGAAAGCGGTATCTAAATCTAACCTTTATATAATATATAGAAACTCGGGACAACAAAAGATAGCTTATCCTTACCAGCTTTTTTTATTGACAAAAGGCAGACTGCGGATTATAGAAGGAGAGTGAGTGAATTGATTCACTTATTCGTTTTTCCATTCACTACCCCTCAAGGAGGAAGAAATGAGTGATGCAGAGAAACAGGCGATTCTTGATTTCATGAAATCTAAAAAGGGAAAGACCAAGCACTATTTCAATGAGCTCTGCAAGGCACTGCCCGACATGAAAATGCGCCAGGTCAAGAAAATTATAAACGAAATGGTCAACGACGGGCAGCTCAAATACTGGTCCAGCGGCAGTACCACACTTTACTTACTTCCCGAACATGCCGACCTGGGTGCAGAAGAGAAGGGGATGGGCGACTAGGCCATCACCTGGCCAATGTCAAATCTGGCTCTTTTACCAGTTTACGGAAGGGATGCCACACGAGGTTGACCGGCGAACAGAGTCTCTGAATTCTTTCTTGGGGTCGGCCGTGTTCTTATGTAACAGCCTATTTTGGCCTTCCACCGAAACGCTTCGCTATAGCCCTCAAGAGGTTAAGCCCGAGGCCGCAACCAACTCTTAAGGAAATTGGGGCGGCCTTTTCTGTTAGAACACAAATAAGTGAGACTATAACTGCAGGTGAGTTGATTGTCTGCATCTGAGAGGGCAGGGCGCTGGTACCTGCGGTCCAGATCCTTCCCATTGCCCCCCAGCTATTTCCTCGATCTTATTTTGATTGACAAAAGTTAAAATACGGTTTATACAAACGTAAATCACTGAGTGAATTGATTCACGAATAGCGCTATGTATTGCATTTCAAACCTGCCCCACCTACATTTGAATAGCGCAGCTATTTGTAATTATTGTAAAAACGTAAAGCTGTTTAAACACATAGCAGCAATGAGAGGGGAGGTGAGAGTTCCACGGTTGAGATAAATCCGCATTTTTAGGCAAGGAAATCATTTCCAAGTGAAGGAGGTAAATGGAATGGCTCTAAAACACAAGACCCCCCTGCTGGACGAGCTGGAAAAGGGGCGCTGGCCAAGCTTCATCTCGGACATTAAGCAGATGGCCGAGAAAAAACCCATGTGTGAAGACCTCTTGGGCGTAATGGAAAGGTCCTACGAGGATAAAGAGGGTCATTGGAAGCACGGCGGCATTGTGGGTGTTTTGGGTTATGGCGGAGGCGTTATCGGCCGCTATTGCGACCGTCCCGACCTTTTCCCCAACGTCGCTCACTTTCACACCCTCCGTGTGAATCAGCCCGCAAGTAAGTTTTACTCCACCGAGCAGCTTAGAAAAATTTGTGAACTGTGGGAGAGGCGCGGCAGCGGTCTCACCAACATGCATGGCTCAACCGGTGACGTCATCCTCCTCGGCACCACCACCGACGAGTTGGAGCCCGTCTTCTACGAATTGACCCATAACCTGAACATGGACCTGGGTGGATCAGGCTCCAACCTACGTACCCCCAGTTGTTGCATGGGCAAAGCCCGCTGCGAATGGTCCTGTCTGGACACTCAGGCTATCACCTACGACCTCACCAATACCTTCCAGGACGAGCTCCACCGGCCCATGTTTCCTTACAAGTTCAAGTTCAAGACCTCCGGCTGCCCCAACGACTGTGTAGCCGCCATTGCCCGGGCCGACTGCTCAATCATCGGCACCTGGCGTGACAATATCCGCATCGACCAGGAGGCTGTAAGAGCTTATGCCGCCGGTGACTTTGCTCCCAACGGCAATGCTCACGGCACGGGAGCGACCGCTCTGGACATTCAGAAAGAGGTCTGCGATCTCTGTCCCACCGCTTGCATCGACTGGGACGGCAAGAACCTGAAAATCTGGGATGAAAACTGCACTCGCTGCATGCACTGCATCAATGTCATGCCCCGGGCTCTGCGGCCGGGGAAAGATGTGGGTGCCACCATCCTGTGCGGTGCTAAAGCTCCCATCCTCGAGGGTGCGCAACTTTCCAGCGTCATCATTCCCTTCATCAAGATGGAAGAGCCTTATGATGAATTCAAGGAATTCGTCGAGAAGATGTGGGATTGGTGGATGGAACTCGGCAAGAACCGCGAGCGCCTGGGCGAACTGATCCAGAGGCTTGGCCTCAGGGAATTCCTCAAAGCAGTTGAATTGGAACCCGATCCACGGATGATCAACACACCGCGTTACAACCCCTACATCTTCTACGACCGAGAAGATGTGCCTGGTGGTTGGGAGATTGACGCAGTAGCTTTCCGCAAGAAACACCATGCCTAGGAGGTGAACACAATGGCTTTTGATCCCAATGATCTGATGAAAGACCGTATTACGGATATCGGGCCGCCCCACTATGAGCAGTTTTTCCCGCCCGTTATCAAGGAAAACTACGGCAAGTGGAAATATCACGAGATTCTCGAGCCTGGGGTGCTCGTCCACGTCTCGGAAACCGGTGCGGAAGTCTACACCGTCAGGGTGGGCGGCTGCCGGCTCATGAGCGTTGAAATCATCCGGGAGATCTGCGACATTGCCGACAAGCACTGTGAAGGCTATGTTCGCTGGACGACCCGAAATAATGTGGAGTTCATGGTGGACGATAAGGCCAAGCTGCAACCGTTGATCGACGACCTCAAGGGTCGGAAGTTCGCCGGTGGCAGCAACAAGTTCCCCATCGGCGGTACTGGCGCTGGAGTAACCAACATCGTTCACACCCAGGGCTGGCTCCACTGCCATACTCCGGCGATCGACGCCTCCGGAATCGTGAAAGCTGTCCTCGATGAACTTTATGACGACTTCTGTGGCATGCGCCTTCCGGCTCAGGTGCGCATCTCCCTGGCCTGCTGCTTGAACATGTGCGGTGCCGTGCACTGCTCCGACATCGCCATTCTTGGCGTTCACAGAAAGCCGCCTTTCGTTGAACATGAAAGAATCAGCAAGGTCTGTGAAGTTCCGCTGGCCATTGCAGCTTGTCCCACGGCGGCCATCAAACCAAGCAAAGTGGATGATAAGAAGAGCGTAGCAGTAAACGCCGAGCGCTGCATGTTTTGCGGCAACTGCTACACCATGTGCCCGGCCATGCCCTTGGCTAACGCTGACGGTGACGGTATCGCTCTGTGGGTGGGAGGTAAAGTGTCCAACTCCCGCTGCGCGCCCAAGTTTTCCAAACTGGCAGTGCCTTACATTCCCAACGAACCGCCGCGCTGGCCCACCACGGTCAAGACCATAAAAAGGATTGTGGATCTTTACGCCAGTGACGCCAATCGTTATGAGCGTATAGGCGAGTGGATCGAGCGCATCGGCTGGGAAAAGTTCTTCGAGAAGGCCGAACTGGAATTCCGTCATGAGCACATTGACGACTACCGCTTGGCCATGACCACCTGGAGAACAACCACTCAGTTCAAGTGGTAAGGAAGTAACCTGAAATCTATGGATAACAGCAAACCCCGCGTAGTGATAGCAGGTCTGCGCGGCGGTTCAGGAAAAACCACTCTTTCCCTTGGATTGGTAGCCGCCTGGCGGCAAAGGGGAGGGGAGGTTGTACCCTTTAAAAAGGGACCTGATTATATTGACGCGGGCTGGCTGGCCTTGGCTGCCGGCCAGCCTTGCTATAATCTAGATCCGTATATGATGAGCGGGGAGCAAATCCTCGACTCATTCTGGCAACACGTTCAGACAGCTGATGCCGCAGTAATCGAAGGTAATCGCGGCCTTTTTGACGGAATGGACGCTGATGGCACATGTAGCACTGCAGAACTGGCGAAATTGCTCCAAGCACCGGTGCTTTTGGTGGTGGATGGGACCATGGTCACCCGCACAGCGGCTGCGACTGTCTTAGGCTGCCAGTATCTTGACCCTGAGGTGGATATCCGGGGTGTAGTTTTGAACCGGGTGGCAGGACCCCGTCACCAGGAGATGCTGAGAACCACAATTGAGCGTTATTGCGGGGTTCCAGTGGTAGGTGCCATTCCCAAGCTCAGGGGAGACGATTTCCCTGAGCGACATATGGGTTTGGTCACCGCCCTCGAGCATCCGGAAGCGAGGGAGGCCATTTTTGCTCGGATTCAGGTTGTTGAAAGCTATCTGGATCTGGAGAAGGTACTTGCAATAGCCGACCAGGCTCCCCCGCTCACCTGGGAGCCAGCTTACCCCGGGAAAAGGGCGAGCAAGGCCTATCGCCGGCTAACTATTGGGATTATCAGGGATTCTGCCTTTCAATTCTATTATCCTGAAAATCTCGAGGCTCTCGAAAGAAGGGGGGCAAGGTTGGTGACCATAAACGCTTTGGAAGACACCTTTCTCCCCGAACTGGATGGGCTTTATATCGGCGGCGGTTTTCCCGAGACTCATGCAGAGCAATTAGCTGCCAATGATCAACTCAGAAAGGCACTTAGATCGGCAATTCATGCTGGGATGCCGGTCTATGCTGAATGCGGCGGTCTCATGTACCTGGGGCGGAGCTTGCTGATTAATAATAGCACATATCCTATGGTAGAAGCTCTGCCCATTGACTTCCAGTTGGAAAAGAAGCCACAGGGACACGGCTACACCGACCTGGAAGTGGTGAATACAAATCCTTTTTATCCGGTGGGAACCACTTTGAAGGGACATGAATTTCATTATTCCCGGGTGACCCGCTTCGACCTGAACCCCGAATCATTAGCATTCACCATGAAGAGAGGGTCTGGTATCTTGGATCGAAAGGATGGAGTGTGTTATAAGAACATATTGGCCACCTATTCGCATGTCCATGCCGTCGGCACGCCGGAATGGGCCGAGGGCTTGATCAGGCGGGCCCTGGCATACCAACGGGAGTTGAGAGGCAATACTAAGGAGAATAAGAGAAAAATGGACCACTGGACTACCAACACTGGGGTTGGCGACAGGGTCCGCTAATAAAATTAGGAGGTGAATTTCATGGCAACAGTTGAGCATGCCGGCAAAACGTTCGAGATTGATGAAGACGGCTTCATCGATGCTTTTGACAGTTGGTGCCCCGAGTGGGTTGATTACGTAAAAAGCTCCGAGGGCATTCAGGAGCTGACCGAAGAGCACTGGAAGGTCATCCACGTACTGCAGGACTACTATCAGAAACACGGTATTGCCCCCATGGTCCGGATCCTTACCAAGGTAACGGGATACAAGCTCAAATACATCTACGAGCTCTTTCCCTCTGGACCAGGTAAAGGTGCCTGTAAGATGGCTGGGCTACCCAAGCCTACAGGCTGCGTCTAAGCAGGGAATCTACAATTTTTTCGCGGAGAGTGGGAAGTAAAAGACTCTCTCCCATGGAGGATTAGTCTATGCTGGAGGTCGGACCTGTCGTCCGGCCTCCTTTTTTTGGTGGGGAGGGGCCTGCCTACATCCTCACTCCTGATAGAGAAAAATAGTCTGATAATGTATATTATGTAAACTTATGTCTATATAGTAACATTTCAGCCCATATTTCCTCGCTGAAGTGTCTTCCAAACATCCACACCTATACCCCCTTCTTGTCACTCTTTTCAAAAGAACATTTCTTCCGATCACAAACCAGCCTTCGTGGCAAAGAGCAATGCCTGTTATAATTAAAGTAAGTGAAAGCTAATACTCCTCGAAAGTGTGATTAGTATTTAGTATGAGTTACAGAAAAGACTCACGATTATAAGCGTATGATTGGATTGAGTGGAGGCTGTCAGAGATGGACAACTCAGAGCTTGATAAGAAAATCAGAGAGCGAGGCCGGGAATTCTTTTCGGTCATCAAGGACGAAACACCTTCCATATTTGATAAAGCATGGTGGACAGGTAAACTCACAGAATGGTGCATGGGTAATGATAGCTTCAAAGTCCAGCTTTTTCGTTTTGTCGATGTATTGCCCTATTTGACCACCAGTCATTCTCTCAGTCGCCATCTTGAAGAGTATTTCGCCACCGATAACGAGGATATTCCCTCCGTACTCAAGTGGAGCGCCAAAACAGCCGGGATTGGCGGACGGATTACCGGAAAGATTTTAGCGCAAACTATCCGAGCCAACATCGAGAGTATGGCCAAACAGTTCATTATTGGAGAGAACGCTAAAGATGCTCTTAAGGTATTGACAAAATTGAGGAAAGATGACTTCGGCTTCACCGTCGACATCCTGGGTGAAGCCTCGGTGAGCGCAAAAGAGGCCGAACAATACCAGCTGAGCTACCTCGATCTTCTCGACAACCTCAAAGCGGAGGAAAAAAGATGGACAACTTTTGGGGATCCAGCTTCAGCACTTGATTGGGGCTACGCGGCCAAAGTATACATCTCCGTGAAGCCCTCAAGTTTATATTCTCAAACCAATCCTGCCGATTTTGACGGCTCCGTTCAGGCCATAAGTAATCGTTTCAAGCCAATTTTGTTTGAAGCAAAGGAAATGGGAGCTTTTGTCAGAATCGACATGGAACAGTACAAATATAAGGATATAACCGTGGAGATTTACCGAAGACTACGTTCTTCTCCAGAATTCAGGGATTATTGCAATTTTGGCTTAGTACTGCAAAGCTATTTGCGCGATACTGACGAGGACCTAGAAAACCTGCTAACTTGGGCGCGCGATGAGGGTCTGCCCCTCTCTATCAGGTTGGTAAAGGGAGCCTATTGGGATTATGAAACTGTTGTTGCCAAGCAACATGGCTGGAAAATCCCTGTTTATACAATCAAGGCGGAAACCGACGCCGCCTTCGAACGCCAGTCAAAAAAAATTTTAGAAAACCACGACATCTGCCACCTAGCATGCGGCTCTCATAACATACGAAGCATTTCCTCAGTGTTGGAGACGGCAAAAACACTGCGAGTGCCAGAGGATCGTTACGAATTTCAGGTCTTATTCGGCATGGCAGAGCCGGTTAGAAAAGCTCTACAAAAGCTGGTAAAAAACGTAAGGGTTTACTGCCCTTACGGTGAGCTACTGCCTGGCATGGCCTATTTGGTCCGTCGCCTTCTGGAGAATACGGCAAATGAGTCCTTTCTGCGTCAGAGTTTTGTGGAAAAATTGGACATGGACAAGCTCCTGGCGAATCCAGCCCAACAATTGACTGACAAAGAAAAAGATAATATTTTCAAAGATATGTCAGCGAGAGATAGAAATGGACTGAGCCTTTTTAAAAACCATCCTTCGGTGGACTTTACCAAGTCCGAAATAAGATCTGCCTTCCCTCAAGCAATCACCCAGGTGCGAGGGAAGCTCGGTCGCACTTACCCCCTCTTGATAGGAGCCAGAGAAACGAGAACCAAATATACCCTGCCCTCACTAAATCCGGCGAATCCATCAGAAGTAATTGGCCACGTGTGTCAAGCTGGTACCAAAGAGATGGACTCAGCCGTTGGAGCTGCCAAGGAGGCTTTCGCATCTTGGCGAGACACCTCACCCGCTGATAGAGCCCAATACCTTTTTCGATCAGCAGAGATCGCCCGGAAGCGTATATACACATTAGCAGCCTGGCAGATACTGGAAGTGGGCAAACAATGGGATCAGGCTTATGCAGATGTTGAAGAAGCCATTGATTTCCTAGAGTATTATGGAAGAGAGATGATCCGACTCGGTAAAGAAACTACCATGGGCAGAGCCCCGGGTGAACTGAATCACTATTTTTATCAGCCTAGAGGTCTGGCTGCGGTCATTGCCCCTTGGAACTTCCCACTCGCCATAAGTTGCGGCATGTCGGCAGCGGCAATTGTCTCTGGTAATTGCGTGATTTATAAGCCTTCTGGACTCTCATCTGTCACAGGCTTCACCCTCGCTGAGATTTTTCAGCAAGCCGGCCTACCCCAAGGCGTTTTCAACTATGTCCCGGGACGGAGCAGTGTAATCGGTGACTACCTTGTGGACCACCCGGAGGTGAATATCATCGCCTTCACTGGTTCTATGGAAGTGGGCCTACGCATCCTAGAGAGAGCAAGTAAAGTCCACCCTCAGCAAGCTGAGGTGAAAAAGGTCATTGCTGAAATGGGTGGCAAGAATGCCATAATCGTTGACGATGATGCTGATCTGGACGAAGCCATTGTCCAGACACTCCAGTCTGCTTTTGGTTTCCAGGGTCAAAAGTGCTCAGCCTGTTCCAGAGTGATTGTCGTGGAACCCATCTACGACAAATTCGTTCTGCGCTTGGCACAGGCAGCGGAATCTCTCAGAATCGGTCCAGCAGAGGATCCGGCCAACTTCCTGGGGCCCGTAATTGACCAGCAGGCTCAGCAGAGAATACTAGACTATATCGAAATAGGAACAAAAGAAGGTAACATATTGATATCAAAGAATGTTTCAAATAAAGGATATTACGTTCCTCTAACTATTTTTACCAACATCAAGCCCGAACATCGTCTCGCTCAGGAGGAAATCTTCGGGCCAGTACTTTCCATCATGAAGGCAAAGACATTTGAACAAGCAATCAAATGGGCCAATGCCACCAAGTTTGCCCTTACCGGAGGTGTTTTTAGCCGAAGTCCACAACACCTAGAACAGGCACGGAGAAATTTCACGGTTGGAAATCTCTATCTCAATAGGGGCATTACCGGTGCCTTGGTGGGACGACAACCTTTCGGAGGGTTCAAAATGTCTGGAGTAGGCTCAAAGGCCGGAGGACCCGACTACCTCACTCAGTTCATGCAACCACGCACAATTACCGAGAACACAATGAGAAGGGGATTTACACCAACAACTTTATAATATTTCAATAACAAATAGATTATATTAATATATTACATTAACTTATGATGAGCCCTGCCCTGCCATTGCCAAATAAGAAAAAGGGGAAGGGTACCCACGGAAATATCCTTCATAAATCATTTTATTATTTAATTTAAACTATCAAGTAACAACAACTTTATTTTGAAATATTAGTACTATAGTGATTATTATATCTTTTAGGAATCTCCTTTTAATACCTAGTAAGATGGTCACGCCTTGTTCTTTGGAGACCAGAGCTACGGAGCTGATGATAGCAGATTAATCAGGTAGCCGATGTGAGCATCGCCATAATGACGAAGAAGAGATACTTCCTCCTGAGAAAATGAGTAAGTTTCAAGCATTTCCACCATAAAGTGCAACCACTCGTCTTTAGAAAAAGATCGTAATAAATCTCGCAGTTCCTCTGCCGAGGGTATCTCTTTTTTGCTTTGTTTTCTGCCCTCTTCCCATCCGGAGAAAAAACCGGCAACTGTCCCATCCAGACAATGATCTTCCGCCCATACCACCTGACCAACCCCATCAAGACGGTCAACTCGCATCTGTATGGTCAAATGCAAGAAAAAAATTATTACCCCCAGAAGATTTGCTGCCCTTTTACGGCTGCTCGAATCAACTACCGCACCGTAGTCTCTTATGGTGATCAACCGGACACTGACTTGACCGTTGTCTATCTTGAGAACAAAATCTCCAGCCGCATGATGCCACGGGTAAATTTGCCTAAAATTGTGGTAATCATAATATAAGGTTAGGATTCGCGCTGCCTGCCGGTATAGCTCACGACATTCCTTTTGAGAGATATAATGGTAACCTCTGTCCGAATCCCACAAGAGCATGAGATTCATCCCCCGAGCATCGTCGCGATGCAGATGAAACTCGTGGTAATCCCTGAACCATTCAGCTACAAACATATGAAGCCACTTTGCGGGCTTCCTCTTGTCGCAATAACGACCTGCTCCTTTGAAGTGAACCAGAGGTAAAATATTATATTTATATCGGCGAGTTAAAATCTTTAACAGGCGAAAATCTCTCTCCAGTTGCTCCCTCGCCTCCGGGGTAATCGCCACGTTTGCTGCAAAGGGTATCTTCTGTCCCGCGACACTAACCTCAATACGTGCTACTTGATAGCAGGCGCCGTGTTTCTCCGCTTTGATCTCTAACCAATCGATTTCCTCGACAGCGACGACCCGGTTCAGCCGAAAACATATGGCCCTCAGGAGCTTCTGGTAATCGTCCTTGACCAACATATGATGTACCGCCTGAAGAAATGGTCCAAAGCGCAAATCTCCTTCTCCTGCTCTTCCATGCGGACCTGAGGGTAGAGATATTGTGCTTGTCCCAACTTCCATGGACATCTCTCCCTGGGGGGTGGTTGCCAGGAATCTTACTGGGATTTTCTTTCTCATCGTTGCCCGATTCACCGCGGAGCCTCGACCATTGTCATTCTTACTTGCAGTTTTTGATCACTCTCGTACTCCAATAATTCCCATCTTTGTCCTTTGCTGGTCATGATAGTTCATGGTAAATGATATGATTATAAATTGCCAACTCGAGAGTACTCCCTGTGGAAAGATTCCCAATTTCGCCTCCTGACCCTGGATGAAATTCATGATCCTGTCATTCCATCCCTGTATCGATGCTGATATAAACACTATCGTAGCAGGAAGACCTCCGGGGCCAGAAGAAGAAGCATTGGTACAACAAGCTGACGCTATCATTCTTCCCCAAGGGGTCAGAGAGGATCTTTACGCTCTATGCCGGAAGTACCCTACTCAGGTCTTTCCCAACTACGACGTCCGTTTCCAACTGCCTGGAAAGATTGGCGATATTTCACTCTTCCGAAGCACGGCAGTTTCTTACCCCAAAACGTTTTTATTTCACAACGTAGCCGACTACCAGTCCCAATTTCCTCCAGGGGAAGATTCTTTTCCCTTTTCCTTTCCTTTCGTTGTCAAAGGAAATTATGGTGGCGAAGGTAGAATGATCTACAAAGTTGACAGCGGCTCGGCACTGTGGAACATTCTCAACCAATTTCAGGCCATGGAATCCACCGGGACACGAGGGTTTATTGTCCAGCAGTGGATCGACCACGGCGGACGGGACGTCCGCGTTGTGGTTCTCTTTGACCGTTTGCTCAGCTACTGGAGAGTCCAGAATGACCCCCGGCAGTTCTTAACAAATTTGAGTGCAGGCGGGACAATAGACACCCAATCCGAACATCACCTTCTGGAAAAGGCCGAGAAGATTGTCCACCATTTTTGCAAGAAAACAGGGATTAATCTGGCTGGTATTGACTTGATGTACAACAAAGACGATGAGGCCAAGGATCCACTTTTCTCAGAAATAAATTATTGGTTCGGGCGCAGATTTTTTGGTTCTTCGGAAGCTTACTACGGAGAACTCAAAAAAGCAGTAAAACGCTGGCTTGCGTTCTTTGATCCAGAATGGGCCAGGCGAGTTCGTTAAGGGTATGTCCCTCGCAATCATTGCACATCCCTTATAACACATCTTGTTCTATGAAATCTCTTCTGCGAAAATACAAGTCGTAAATTATTCATCTAGACTCACGACATGGAGAGGTAAATACATGATGGTTTTAGAGATCAACCCACAGAATCCACAAAGACGTCTCATTCGCAGAGCAGCTGAGGTTTTAGGGAACGGTGGTATCATTGCCTACCCCACTGACAGTTACTATGGTATCGGCTGCGATATTATGAACAAGAAAGCCATTGAGCGAGTCTATTTACTTAAAAGGAGGCCCAAACACAAACCTTTCAGTTTCATCTGTTCGGACCTGAAGAACATCAGTCAATATGCTCAGGTGAGCAACTATGCCTACAAGACGATGAAGCGCCTCTTACCTGGACCGTATACCTTCATCCTAGAGGGCTCCCGACTGGTGCCGAAGATCATGTTGACCAAGAGAAAAACTGCAGGCATCCGAGTCCCGGATCACGCTATCTCTCTCGCCATCGTGGAAGAACTTGGCAATCCCATATTGAGTACTAGTGCGACCAACCCTGACGGGACAATTCTGGAGTCCGTAATAGAGATTGAGGAAAGCTTGGGTCATGCTTTGGATTTGATTATTGATGGAGGCCCTGTATCTTTGAGGCCATCAAGTGTTGTTTCCCTTATTGACGATTCCCCGGAGATTATTCGGGAAGGCCAGGGAGATGTGAGCGAATTTCAGTGAGTTGGGGAAGCAGCAAAAACCAAGAGCAGTATTTCAGACTTTAAAGATTGGAAATTCAGGACAGGCTGGCTTCTCGAGGAACAGGCGGGAGCACTAAGAGTCCCATATAGGGCTGCAATCTGTTGGTTATCTCTTCTGTAATGCTATCGAGGAGGTAGTCAAAGAGTGATTTCTTTTCTTTTTCTGGGTAAACAACCTTTGGTTCACCTTCGATGGCGGCCATTTTTGCAGCCCCATTTATTGCATCCTTGAGATCTCCCAGCTCGTCCACCAGCCCCAATTCCATGGCTTGCTCTCCCGTAAAGATGCGCCCGTCGGCAACCCCTTGCACTGTCTCAACTTTCATGCGCCTTCCTCTGGCAACATCTCGAACGAACTGCTGATGGACATTGTTAACCACTTCTTGCAGATAGGCTTTTTCGTCAGCGGTCATCTCGCGACCAGGATTGCCCACATCCTTATAAGCGCCGCTTTTTACCACTTCCATGCGAAAGCCAATCTTTTTCATAAGCTCTTCGAAATTGGTGAACTGTAGTATCACGCCTATACTGCCGGTGATAGAGCCTGGATTGGCATAAATCTTTTGGGCAGCGCAAGCGATGTAGTAGCCTCCAGAGGCGGCGACAGAACCCATAGAAACCACTACCGGTTTCTCCCGCACCGTACGCTTTATTTCCTGGTACAATTCCTGTGAGGGGCTTACGCCACCACCGGGAGAGTCAATTCTTATTACTACAGCCTTTATGGAACCATCATCTCGAAACTTGGCCAACTGATCAATGGTTGGTTGGACGTTTGCTATCACTCCCCTTACCTCAAGGACGCCAACCTTTTCCCCAAACATCGGTCCTACTTCACGACCACGCACGTGCGAAAACCAGGCAATGCTGCCTAGAAGGGCAACAAGGATCAGAACCAATAAACTTCCCGCCAGCAAGGCGGAGCCTTTACGCACCTTTCCGCCTCCTAGTCTCTGTTTGGTCCCTGTTCATGGAAAGACTAAAACCTATTCCTTGTCCTCCCCCCCCAGAAGGTTGTCAGCACGTCCTTCCAACTCCTCTTTGAGGAGCTGACCGAGATTCGAGGTAGCTGCCTTGGGACTATCTACATAATCGTAATAGCGAGTCTTTTCTTCTTCTTCTTCTAGCCGCTTGAGAGAAAGCCCAATCTTGCGTTCTTCCCTGCCTATATTCACCACCTTGGCAGTTACTTCTTGTCCTTCTTGAAAAAGCCCCACCGGCGTCTTTATTTTTTCCTTGCTTATTTCTGAAACGTGAACTAACCCCTCAATTCCCTCTTCGATTTCGACGAAGAGACCAAAATCGGTAACATTGGTCACCGTGCCCACAACTGAGCTGCCCACAGGATACCTATTGGGGATGTCTTCCCATGGATCGGCAGTTAGTTGCTTGACTCCTAGGGAAAAACGCTCGTTTTCTTTATCTATATTCAAGACAATGGCCTGTATTTCTTCGCTCTTTTTGTAGAGCTCGGAGGGGTGTTTGATCCGTTTAGTCCAGGAAAGATCAGAGATGTGCACAAGACCGTCAATACCTTCATCTATGCCAATAAAAAGTCCAAAATCTGTTATATTTTTGATTTTCCCCTGAATGGTAGTTCCCACTGGGTACTTTTCACCAATAACGTCCCATGGATTGGGCTCCACCTGTTTCATACCCAAACTGATCCGTTTGTTCTCTTTGTTCAAATTTAGGACCACAGCCTCAACTACATCGCCTACTGATACAACCTTGGACGGATGCCGAACTTTCGCGGTCCAAGACATCTCTGATACATGAATCAACCCTTCAATGCCCGGCTCCAGTTCCACGAACGCCCCGTAATCCGTCAGGCTCACCACCCGCCCAGTTACCCGCTCACCCTCAGGGTAACGCTTATTGACCGAACTCCACGGGTCCTCGGTCAACTGCTTTAGACCCAACGAGACCCGTTCTTTTTCGGGATCAAAGTTCAGCACCATTACCTCAATGGAATCACCAATGGAACACATCTCAGATGGATGGCCCACGCGGCCCCAACTCATGTCGGTGATGTGAAGCAAACCGTCTATTCCACCGAGATCTACAAAAACTCCGTATTCTGTGATGTTTTTTACAACACCATTGAGGACTTTTCCCTCTTCCAGCCTATCTAGGGTATCAGACTTGAGTTCCTCCCTCTCTTTCTCCAGGAGAACTCTACGTGAGAGTACCACATTTCGCCTTTTCTTATTATATTTCAAAATCTTAAACTGGTACTGCTGGCCAATCAGACTATCAAGATTGCGAACCGGTCTTAGATCAACCTGGGAGCCAGGCAAGAAAGCCTGCACGCCAATGTCAACTGAAAGCCCACCTTTCACTTTGGAGACCACGCGGCCTTCGATCACGCCGTCGTCTTTATAAATCTTGCTAATCTCATCCCACACTTTGATCTTGGTGGCCTTTTCTTTTGAGAGCACTATTTCGCCATTTTCGTCCTCGTGATACTCCAGCAAAACGTCAACTTCATCGCCCACTTTGGCGGTTACAGCACCCTCTTCATCTATGAATTCGGAGATGCGGATCTGCCCCTCCGATTTGTAGCCTATATCTACCATCACATATTCGTCTGTCACTTGGATGATATTACCGCGCACAACCTCACCTTCCTTGATGCTTTTGAGACTTTCCTCATAAAGCTCCTGGAAGGATTCCTCCTTCATGGTGTCAAGCTGATCCTGTTGTTCGGCAACAACCTCGCTGTCTAAAGGCTGTGCTTCAGTTTTCCCTGGCAACTCCTCGGCACCTTCCTTGGAATCCTGAGATTCACTTTGAGCCTGAGCATCCGTTTCAGCATCCACCTGCTCGGATTCTTGATTCTCTAGTGTTTCCAAGGTATCCTCACCAGACACTTGAGCCTCAGCTTCGTCTCTTGGAGTCCCCTCGACCTTTTCTGACTGGCCTTCTTGCTCTTCGGCCTCTTCCCTAAGTTCGTTTTGTTCTTTTTCTACCATTAACCAAACACCCCCATTACGTATTTAAACTCCCTAATGCTAAATCACTTCCACTCGGTGTATTATCTCTAATTCCGCGTGAAAGTTGGTACCTGTATAACAGAAACGATAGGGAAATACAAACTATTTCCCCAAATTACTCTTCACCCTATGGCCCCTTTCATTAATCAGTTTTTCTCTTTTTCCAGGTGGTGACGTTATGCTCTTTGCTCACGGCTTCAATGTGATCAAGCATGAGCTGTACAACCTCTCCGATTTGCAGATCAGTGGAATCCACCAATATGGCGTCTTCAGCCGGCTTTAGAGGGGCCAACTGACGATTACTATCGTTGCGATCTCTTGCAAGCATCAGCTGGTGCACTTCCTCAACTGTCGTGCTCTCGCCCTCAGCCTCTAATTCCAGAAAACGCCTCTTACTGCGAACCTCTGGACTGGCATCCAAAAAGAATTTGACCTCAGCCTCCGGGAATACTACCGTTCCCATGTCACGACCTTCGAGTACTACCCCTCCGGCTTTGCCCATTTTTCGCTGAAGCCCTGAAAGCCGCTCTCGTACAATGGCCTTTGCAGACACTGCTGAGGCAAGAGAGCTAATCTCAGGCTGTCGTATCTCCTCAGTGACGTCCCTTCCATTTGCCAGCAAACGCAATTTCCCGTCTTTCTGGACAAATTCAAGATCAAGCCCAAGACAGATCTCCTCGAGGGTACTTTCATCGAGGGGGCCTGAGTGTTCATTGTCTCTTGCCAATACGGCCACGGCCCGATACATTGCCCCAGTATCTAGGTAAATGTAGCCAAGTTTCCTGGCTAGAAGTTTGCTCACGGTACTTTTCCCTGCACCCGCTGGTCCGTCTATTGTAATGAGCAACTTCTTAGACGATGTCATCAGCCGACTCCAATTCCGCCAGAACCTCTTTGAGACTTTCCACAAACCTCTGATTTTCTTCTGGCCGTCCCACAGAAATTCGTATGTGCTTATCCAAACCGTATGCATTCATAGCCCGGACAATCACCCCTCGCCTCAGCATTGCCTCATAAACCTTTCGACCGTCGTATCCAACCTCAATGAGAAAAAAATTGGCCTGCGTGGCATGGGTGCGCAGTTTCAACTTGTCCAACTCAGCGTACAAGAAAGCCAGTCCTTCGCGCACAACCTTCTGAGTTTCCAGGAGGAATTCCTTGTCGTCAAGTGCCGCCAGAGCCGCCACTTGAGCGAGACTGTTCACGTTAAAGGGCTGACGTGTCCGGTTAAGGTAGTCTGCCACCTCTGCCGGCATGATTCCATAACCAACCCGCAGTCCAGCAAGACCATAAGCTTTGGAAAAAGTTCTAAGGCTAATAACCGGAGATGGATCGTTGAGATATTCAAGGCCCGTCACAGTCTGTTCGACGTCAGTAAATTCAATATACGCCTCATCGAGGACGATTATCACCTCTTGAGGGATTTCGCTCCTAAAATATTCAAAATCCTTGCGGCTAATGACCGTACCACTCGGATTGTTTGGATTGTCCAAAAACACGACGCGAGTATTGGCAGTTACGAGCTCTGCCATGGCTTTCAAGTCATGGGCAAAGGACTTCTGAGGCACCTTGACAGCTCGAGCACCAACCGCCTGTGTCATCAGGGGATACACCAAAAAGGTGGGCTCTGACATCAACACTTCTTCCCTCGGTTGAACAAAGGTGCGGATAATGAGATCGATGATCTCGTTCGAGCCGTTGCCCAAGACAATACAAGATTCCTTGACGCCTAATTGCTGGCTGAGGCGCTGTTTAAGATAGTATCCATTTCCATCAGGGTATCTGCGCAAGTTTTTCAGCTGGCTCCTTATAGCCTCTATCGCCAGCGGAGATGTCCCTAACGGGTTTTCGTTGGATGCCAGTTTTATTGAATTTTTTATACCGTATTCGCGCTCTAGCTCTTCGAGGGGTTTTCCGGGTGGGTACGGTTTCAGCGTGGCGATATAATCAGGTACACGAATTCCCATGGTTTTTTATTGGATACCAACCGCCGCCGGCCCAGCAAGGCATCGTGAAGACTCACTCCAATAGGATCACGAGAAGCAAGTGAAAAGGCAGGCTAGAAAAGGTGGGGATGTCTAGTGGCCTTATCGAATCAGTTCGGGAGAACGTACTTAACTGTTTGGCTTAACTGGTTCTATATGCTCCCATTGAAGCTGAACCAGATGCTTTATAAATCGGTCTCGTGTTCTTGCCTGCGAAAATCTCACCTTCTAGGGTTGATTGGTTGGTGTTCTCTTCTCTCCTCTCCTTCCTTTTAAGAACGGGTATTTTCTCTACAACGAAACAACACCGCGCTATATATCTCAGTTTTGCACCAAAGGCAACTCCTAACTTCGCACAGCGCAAAACGCATAGTGCAGAGCGTCAACGCCCGTTTCTTAATAATTGACAGCTGTTCATTAAGAAATAATGGATGAGCAATTGCAAACTGGGTAAGCCTGATGACTTTTTAGATATAGTTACACGTCCGGAAAACAAAAATAGCCGCACGCTATGCCCTCTGCGCCTTGCGCCTAGATATATTGATCGGCCATTTCTTTAATTATTTGATCTACTTGTAGTGAGGTCTCCAGCTTCCACTGGTGGACAACCTCTTCGATCTTTCCCTTGGTCACAGGATCTCTCAGGTCGTCCAAGCTCCTGTAAGCCCCGCCCCATCTTCCTACTTTAAAGATGATTCGTTCCTCTTCCTCGAGATCCAGATAGCGGTCAGCTACAGATAACATCTTTTCTTTATCGTCAGGCAAAATTCCAGATATTTCCTCTAGCAGATTCATGATGTGATCCGAAGTAAGGGTTGAGCTGATGCCATCCAGGTTTTCAATGAAAAGTCGGATCTCCCGCACCACATCGTCATCATCGAGGATTTCTATCTCACCCGTGTCAATTTTCTCCGCCAGAGGAGCCGTTTTGGGAACCCGCAAAGAACGGAGCCGTATGAAGTCAGGGTTGATCCGATTCAATACCTCTGCAGTGCCAAGGGCGTGCTCTCGCCACCACCGTTTTCCCCCGAGCCCGGGCATCACATACTCCGACAAGGAGATGCCAGCTTCCCTGACAAGGGAACCCGCCTTGATATGATCCGCTGCAGTGCTTCCCTTTCTCATGATGCGCAACACCGGATCGTAACCGCTCTCCAAGCCGATATGAATGCGATTAAGGCCTGCCTGCCGCAACATGAACATCTGGTCCCCCTTTCTCCGAGCCAAGGTACTGGAGCGGGCGTAACTGGTGATTCGACGTATTCCTGGCACCTTCTGGCGCAAATAGTTGAGAATCTCTGCCAAATCCTCCGGTTTCATAATTAAGCTATTGGCATCCTGGAGGAAAACGCTACCCTCTCCGAAATAGAGCCAGTGAGCCACGTGTCGATAGATAGGATCGTAATCCTTGTTGGGATATATGTGGGAGATAACGGTTCCCGTAATCCTCCCTTCAAATCCGAGTTTCAATGAAATTCTCTGGATATCATCAACAATTTCACTAAGTTTATCTATCTCTCCCTTAATTTCTGCTAGAGATCGGCGAGAGAAAGTAGAGTTTTTGTAAACTGGACAAAACAGACATTTATTCCATGGACAGTTTCGTGTCAGTCTCAAAAGCAAGCTCTTGCTTTCACTCGGGGGTCTAATAGGGCCTTGCTCTATCATTCCTATCCTCTCTGAATTTTCTGCTAACCCTCATCCCATACTTGGACATGCAATGAAATTTTATCATACTGAGCCATGGATATGTACCTGGTACCGCCTGCTAAAATTTCGACATTATTTCTAACCTTGCTCGACCATGTATCTTGTGCTATCGATGTATCTTGGATAGCGGGTGTATGCCGGTCATTGCTCGAAGCTCACAATGGTGTTTCACTAGGTTACCTTCATTTTGGCCAGACTGACCTCTGAGAGCTATTGGGTTGATTCTGGAATGGAGAACAAGGAGGTGCAATGCGGAGTATAACCCTGTTGACCGGTTTGCTGGTTGGAGTCCTCGTGTTTTGGTCATCTGCTTCATGGGCCGGAGTTAAAGTGCAAATTGACCAGGATTCCAGTTTGGAGCTAGGCTTCAGGGTGCAGACTCAATTTATCAGCAGCACCAACATAAATGCGAATGCTTCCGGAGATCACGCAGAGAATTTCGACCTCCGTCGAGGTCGCATATGGTTGGGAGGCAACGTTACCAAGTGGTTTAGGTTTTTTATCCAGATGGGAAACAATATCGGCCCCGGCACGGACGACAGTACCAACAATGTCTCTTTGATCGACGGGTTCATCAACCTTCATTTACGTGACTACGCCCAGGTTATCATGGGTGAACATATGCCACCCGCGGGCCGGGAGCACCTCACTACTTCCAATGCCATGATGGCAATCGACAGACCGGGAATAACCGACTACAATCTAACCTGGGGGCTTAACGGAGGAGCAGTTTTCAACACCACCGCCTTTGAGGATGGCAACCTGGATCTCGAGGGGGATGTGAATATAAGAGACGTAGGGGCGACACTATTCGGCAGCACCTCTTTCAACGAATTTGTTCACGCCAAGTACTATGTAGGTGCCTATAATGGCATCCAATACATGAACCATAACGAGGATAAAGAACGGGTTACAGCCAGAGTCCAGTTGAATTTTTTAGAGCCTGAACCTGGCTACTACAACCTCTCCACCTATCTCGGAAAGAAGAAGACAGTGGCCATCGGCGCCTCCATTGATCATCAGCAGAGGATTGCCCGCGATGCAGTCACCAATGACAACATAAATTATCTCTGGTACTCCTTCGATGCTTTCGCGGACATTCCGATTGGACCAGGGAGTGCAACCTTCGAGGCTGGGTATTATAATCTGCATCTTGAGGACTCCACCGCTATTCAAGATTCAGCTTCTGGTCCTCCGAAAAATGGTAAAGAGACCGAAGGCAAGGGATTCTATGTTCAAAGCGGATACTATCTGGAGAAGCTGAATCTACAGCCCTGGGCCCTCTTTGAGCTTTGGGACAGCGATGCCTCCGATGACGTGGGAAGCTGGTCTGCCTGGCGGGTTGGAGCAAGCTATTTCATCAAGGGGCATAACGCCAATATAAAGGTGGGATTCGAGCAGTTCAGATCTGCCAGAAACATAGGTCGCACCTCTGACGACAAGAACATCGAGAGCTTTCTTATAGGCTTCTATCTTAGCTATTAAAGAAGCAGCGTTGATTTCCAGAGCTGAATTCACCTATCCATAAAAAGCTGGGTGGTAGACCTGGCAACGAGAAGTTTGCTGCAAACAAGGCAGTGGGAGGCTACTGTGGATATAAGAACTCTTTTGACCACTTTCAGTCTTATTTTCTTGGCAGAACTGGGTGATAAGACTCAATTCGCGGCACTTTGTCTGTCTGCTGACAGCAAATCGCGTTTGTCCGTATTCCTGGGTGCCTCTCTGGCCCTGGTCATCAGCTCGCTGCTCGCAGTTTTGTTGGGAGCCTTACTGGCTCGCTGCTTCCCGCCCTACATAGTTAAGACCGTGGCCGGAATTCTCTTTATCGTCATGGGCGCGATTATACTGGTGACCCGCTAGCCAGTAAGGCACAGAGCATGGTGAGAGGGCTAAGGTTTCAGTATTCAGGTTTCAGGTTTCTGCTTTTCTGTTTCTCCTTTCTGACACCTGAAACCTGACAACTTGTGTCTCGGTGCCTAGTGCTTAGTAGCATTTTAGCATCGGCGGTAGTAGAAAGTAATGCGTGGCCCGCCGGGTGGTGGTAACAAAAAAATATTAATCAACAGTACCAATATGCTGTAAATGACTGCTCCCCCCAAAGCACTCCAGAAGCCACCAACATGAAACCCGGGGACCAGAACAGACGTCAGCTTGAAAAGTGCACCATTGATAACCAAGGTGAATAGTCCAAGGGTCATTACGGTAAGGGGTAAGGTTAGAAGCAAAAAGATCGGTCGAATAAAAGCATTAACGAAGGCCAGAATCATCACAGCCAATATCGCAGAGAAAAATCCTTCCAGATAAATACTTTCAAACAACCCTGCTGTGAGAACTAAAGCCACTGCGTTTAGCAGGATCCTGATAACCGTTCGTTGAGCGTTGGTAAAATGCACGCCCCTCGTAGGTAAGTTGTTGTTATCCATTTTAAACCTTCTCTTTTTGTATTTCTAATAGCATGGTCACCCAGCCTTTCTCCTGCAGTACCGGGACTTTTATCTTGGTACAGGGCGGTAGTAACACCCGAACCTCTGGAAGTTTCTCTTTGAGAAAACCGCCGACTATGGCCCAACGGTAACGGCAAATAGCGGAATTTCTCAGAAAGCCCTCCAGGAAGTCAAAGTGTATATTAACGCATAAAAGTTCTGCTTCAGGCAATTGATCGCGAGCATCTCCCCTAATCAATCTTACAACATCTTTAACCCCGTTTCGCTCGCAATTCGCTGCTGCTGTAGAAATGGCCATTGGATTCAAATCCACAGCATCCACCTGCCCAGCTCCAAGTTTAGCAGCAGCTATTGCCAGTATACCAGTACCAGTACCCAGGTCTAAGACTTTAAAGGGTGTGGTTTCAGAATAAAGAAGTGACAGTGCTCGCAGACAACCGCGGGTAGTTGGATGAAGACCCGAGCCGAATATAACTCCAGGATCAATCCATAGGAGAATCTCGCCCACTGACAATTTGATCGACTTTTTACTGGTGATAATTTTAAATCTATCGATAACTAGTGGTTCCTGCACAGTAAGCTGCTGCCATTGCTTATAAGGTAGTTGATACCGACGAGTTAGGCTATATTCGGGGTGTTGGCGAAAGAATGATTGTAAGGTAGCTTCGGCAGGGTTGGTAAAGAACAAATAGGTGTAATCTGCCTCGGGCCAAACTCCCAATAACCCCTCGAGATTCAAGAATGGGGGAGGAACTCCTCCCTTCAGCTCGTACACATAGAGAAGTTGTTCTGGATCTAACATCCTGGGTCATGCCTCCGCCGGCAAATTCGAGATCTTAAGCATCAAGTACGAAAAAAAATCTGAGGAATAGATGCGGGATGTGCGATATGTGATGTGAAATTCATTATTTTTCTTGGGATCTAAGATCCCATATCTCAGATCTCACATCTCACATCCATTTTTACATTTGTTATGATTTCGATATTCGGATTTAGGACTAGAATCCCCCCAGGGAATCCTTAACCATTACCACTGTACGAACCCCCTGCAACTTACGAAAGGCAACACCTCGTTCGACCTCAGCCAAAACGGTATTCACCCTTTCCACCAGGGCACCGCCTATGACATCGACACCATAATCAAAAAGAACAGGACTCAACGGAGTGGACGGACCTAACATTATCTTAAAGCTATCTACTCTACAATGAGAGATGATTCGTTCGAAGGTATGGTTGATTAAGCTGCTGCCCGTAATGGCAACAACGTCGGCCTCCGGCAGGAGCTGATAGCCCTCTTCTTCAGATATACAACCAGCGCTGGCTTGTTTCTCCATAACCCAAAGATTTCGCACATTTGGCTGAATCATCTTTACGAAGGGAAAGCGCCCAACTACCATGAGATTTTTGCCAGCAGACCGGTCTGCTATTATGTGTTTGGCGTTTGTCTCCTGGAGTTTGTCGTGCTCAATGTCAAGTAAAGAGTTGAGTGATGCCATGCCGATACCAGCCCTGAGCCACTCGTTCTCCAGCAGCCACCTGGCCAGATCGCGAGCGCTCCTCCCGCTCAGGGCAAACATGTCTTCTTCACAAGAATCTTGTTCTCCCCCTTCTTTCCCGGGAAGTCGAGCCGCTAACCCCAAACGCCGGCTCGCCACTGCAATGAGGTGTGAACCTACCACAGCAGCCTTTACAGGAAAGTCTCTCTTCAAGCTATGTATCAATTCCTCTAGTATCTGCATTACCTTCGCCATAGGCCCACAATTTGTCATCCTTCATTTGCTCAGCCAAGTCATTACTCCATGACTCCTACGCTATGCACTCTGCCTAGAGTGCATAGGATTTGACAAGTGGCTGACTCTGAATTAAAGTAGGTTTAACGTTCAGCCCTGAAATAACCGGGCACGGAGGATCAATATGCCTATTTACGAGTTCCGCTGTCTCTCCTGCAGTCATTGTTTCGAACTTCTCGCTGTTCGTCAAGACGACACAATGGACATGAGATGCCCCAAATGCCATAAAGAAGAAATTGAGCGAGTGTTGAGCTGCGTTAGCTATGTAATGGGTAACAGTTCAAGCGGCGATTCCGACAAAACCAAGGTCACTAGTAAATCTTGCAGCGGCGGAACCTGCGCCACTATCGACATTCCCGGTCCAAGTCGGTAGGTAATACAAATCACTAATCACATTCCAGACCTGAGAATTGTAGCTGCCACGCCAAAACTTCACTACCCCGAAACAGCCAGCCAACTGCCGCGGCAAAGCTCTCTTGTTCATACATGGCCTAGAAGACCATATTTCCAGAACTGTGCTGAAAACCGGTGGAATAAATTCCGGGAGATGGAAGGCGAAATCCTTCTAGTGGTCAGCTATGGTTTGGAAAAATTCCTCGATGAGTTTGCGGAGGTAAGGATTGGGTTCAGTGAACTTCACTCCCATGCGTGCTTTCCTTCCCCCCATTGCGCGCGCCCAGACAATATGGCCCGCCACCTTAACCATGGGTTTGCCAGGAAGGGTAAATTGAAAGGAGAACTGGGCACCCAGACGGTGGGTTGATTCACTAAAGCTGTTTGTGAGCAGGGCTAATCCCATGCCGGTATTTGCCAAGTCTAGAAGAATACCTTGGTAGGTCTCCGTCCTAACACCCCCTTCAGGGGAGTAGGTCACCTGAATGCGCAGGTCCTGCAAGGGATTCCGCGTTGCTTCACGTCTTTCCAGGCTCGGCTTATCCATCCGCCTCGCCGCAAGCCGGGAAGCTAATGCTGTCGTCTTACTGAAGCGCTCAGCTAATTCTTTGAGCATCTTTTGAAAGAGCGGTGAGAGTGTTTTGTATTCACCCGATAACTTTTCATGATCTAAAATCCCAACTTTCACCTTGCCTCTAGCGGAAATGGTTGCAGAGCGAGCTCCTACCCTCTGTGCCAAGAACGAAACCTCGCCAAAGATGTCACCTTCCTCGAGCAAAGCGAGCGTCACCTGGCCTTTATCGGTTTCCTTGGTCACTTTCGCTTGCCCCTCGAGAAGAACATAGATATTCCGGTCGCTCTCTCCTCCTTCCATTAGAATAAGTTCGCCATCCTCGTATTCTACAGTATGCCTAACTTCCATCTTTGACTATCCCGAGGTGTTGGGTTCTCTTGGCTGAGGTTATTATGTCATTTCACAGGAGAAAATCAACTATATTATCTTCTGGTTGCACCTCTTGCAGTACACTATGCCAGGTGGGTTGACAAAACCACAGCTCTGACAGACCTTGTTATTAAATGAAGCATTGGCGGTAAGGTTAGATCCGCATTTCGAACAGAACGATGCGTCCGGATCAGTTGGCGCGCCGCAGTTGGGACACTCACTGATCCCAAGTTTGCTGCCACACCCTTTACAAAAAGCGGCACTTGCATCGTTCAGCGTGCCGCAGGTAGCGCATTTCATAAGATGTTCCTTCACGAGGAAAAAAGGTTTTGCTGCCTCCTGTCTAACCTGGCAAATTTAGTTATACGAGGCGCACCGCATGCCCTCAACCCAGTGCTTTTTATTGATTATACAGTAATCTTGCAAACCCCGTCATCCCTTTTTAGGTAATTTACACTCAAGCACTACCTCAGCTTCTCCAGAGCAGGACAATTATGTTGGACTGCAGTCTCAGGAGGAAAACCCATTGGAACACTACAGTAATCCAAAGGATCCGTTTCGAAATGCAGGACCTCACTGCCATCGAAATAACCATCACCGTCGGTGTCAGCCTCTGCCCAAGAAGTCCCAAACAACATATACTCCGCGTAATTACTCAGGCCGTCTTCGTCTGGATCCCAGCTTTTCATCTCATCAAGGAGAACCCCCAGGGTTTGTTCCATTTGAGCCATTGTCGCACTTGCCTTGGCCCAGTTGCCCTCCTGTAACCATCCGCCCACCTCCTCATCGAGACGCTCAGCCTCTGCAAGGCTAACCGGATCCAGACTATCTCCACCCATATGGCGGCACTCTGACAAACGGAATCGGAGCAAATCATAACTGCTGGCCAAACCCTCGTGGCTTATCTGCTTGTGGCAAGTAGCATTGGCAAGAACAAGCCAGAGGAGTGGCAACCCCAGTAGGACTAACCTTTTTGGTCTCATCATACCTTATAACCCAGTTCAAATGCCTTCAGGTTTATCTCCAGAAAGGACTTCTTTGTCCGAGTACTGAGCACTTCTTTCACCACCTTCTCATCGAAGGGCATTTGTGCATGGCCCATTAGGGTTCCAAGCATCACCATATTTACCGAGAGCTCTGAGCCAGCCTCGCGTGCTAGAGATCTCGCGTCAAAGGCAATGAGATTGTTCACTTGATGCGATATAGTTTGCATCATATGAGAGACTTCCGGATATTGATCCCTACCACTGGCTACGCTGAAAGGAGCTACAGGGCTTGTGTTGCAGATCACCAGGCTATGGGCCGAACACTTTCGCACTGCCCTCAACGCTTCCAGGGGTTCAAAAGCCATAAGGATGTCGACTTCACCATCTGATATGACTGGACTCAGTGCGTTCCCCATTACGACTGCCGACTCAACCACTCCTCCCCGCTGAGCCATACCGTGAATCTCACTCACCACTACAGGAATATCAGCGATCAGCGCAGCTTCCCCTAAAACCCTAGTCGCCAACAGGGTACCCTGCCCGCCTACGCCAGTAAAAAAAATACGCCAGGTTTGCATATGCTATCCCTTTGCCTTTGCCCTCTGCCCCTGCCCCATGCTATGTTGCATTTGGCAGCAGACTCTAAGCGCTCTTCTTTTTCGGCTTTATTGCGTGACAAATCTGCTTGCAGACACTGCAACCGCTGCACAGATGCTCGTCGATTGCAATGAAAGCGCACTCATTCTCATCTTCACAGTAGGTAAAGGCCGGACATCCAAGCTCATCCAAGCACCTTCTGCACATGTCACATTCGTTAGTCACCCTGAAAACAACTTTCTGTTTCTTGCCGGTGATGCGTCTCTCGAATAGTGGACAGGGTGATTTCGAGATGACCACTTTCACACCAGGTGCACCTTCCATAATCTCTCTTACCGTGGCGACTGTTTTCTCAACTTGCAAAGGATTCACCACTACTACCTGATCTACCCCACAACCTCGAACTAGTTTCTGAATGTCCACCTTCGGAGGCTGAGGCCCCTCATCGGTGAGTTCTACCCCAGGGTGTGGTTGCTGTCCTGTCATGGCGGTTGTGCCATTGTCTAAAATCACCAGGACAAAATTGTGGTCATTGTGGACAGCATTAATAAGTCCTGTGACACCCGAATGAAAGAAGGTCGAATCGCCAACAAAAGCCACCACAGGCTTGTCCTGAGCCTTGGAAAATCCACCGGCACTGGAGACGCTGGATCCCATACAGAGGAGATAGTCCGCAGCCGCGAGAGGCGGCAGTAACCCCAAGGTGTAACACCCAATATCAGATGGATATATAGCACCCCCTTCGCCAAATGCTTGTCTCACCGCATAATAACTCGCTCTGTGTGGACAACCCGCGCAAAGGTTAGGCGGTCGCTGAGGGAGGTCCGATGGTATTTCCACCTTCGGCGGTTTATAATCCAGCTGGAAAAACTGGGCCATTGCTGATTTGACCAGAACTGGATCGAATTCAAAATATCGGGGCAGTAATTTATCACCTTTACCCTTAATGTGGATTGCAACCCCTCCCTCCTGAGCAGTTACCTTCAGCATATCTTCCAAAAACGGCTCCAGCTCTTCCACCACCAGAATCTTCTCAACTTTTCCAATGAAGTCTAAACAGAGTGATTCTGGGAATGGATAGGTCATTCCCAGTTTCAGCAACTGTACTTGGTTGGCAATATTCAGTTCTCCAATAGCGTCCTTTACATAATTGTAGCTCACCCCACTGGTTACAACTCCCCAGGTTCCCTGCCCTTCAGCTCTGTTGAAAGGCGATATGTCAGCCTCCACCCTCATTTTTTTAAGCTTCTCCAGTAATGCAATGTGAAGCCTTCGCGCCACCATGGGCACCGGCACAAGGTTTAAGGGATCCTTTACGAATATCCCTCTCACCCTCGCCTGCTGCAATTTCCCGAGTTCTACGACGGACCGGCTGTGATTTACTCGAGTAGTGGTGCGCAAAAGAACTGGAAGGCCATAGGACTCGGACAAGTCAAAAGCGGCCCTGGTCATAACCAAGGCCTCCTGGGAATCGGCGGGTTCAAGCATAGGTATTCCAGCGAATCTGGCGTACAGACGGTTGTCCTGTTCGTTCTGGCTTGAATGCATTGAGGGATCATCTGCACTGACGATGACCATGCCCCCCTTTACCCCCACGTAAGCCAAAGTCATGAGAGCATCGGACGCCACATTTAAACCAACATGCTTCATGCTGCACATGGTGCGTAGACCAGAAGTAGAAGCGGCAGCTGCAGTTTCCAATGCCACTTTCTCATTTACCGAATACTCGAAATACATATTTGTTTCTTGAGAGATTCGATAAAAATTATCCCCGATCTCCGAGGAGGGAGTCCCGGGATAAGTTGTAGCAAAGGAGATACCTGCCTCGAGAGCTCCTCGAACAATCGCCTCGTTTCCAAGAAGCAGCTTCTTACTGCCGGATTGAGCTGTCAGTAGTTCATGCATTGGTTTCCTTACTCCTATCTCCTAACTTGTAAAACACGCCCTATGCAATTCTGTGTAACCGAAAAGGGCCTGACTGCGCAATATTATTGGGAGAGTCTCCTGTAATCCACCACTTTGAAAGAAGTCTCTTTTTCTCTGGTGATGGATCCAGGTTCAACCAAAATAATTTTTGGAGTGACTCCGATACCCCCTGCCACTTTTTCACCCATTCTCTCTATTAAGGCCCTCTGCTCACGCATTTTGTCAAAGAAAAGCTCTTCAGAAACCTCGACCTCTACCGTGAGTCTATCAAGGTGGCCTTCCCTGTTCACCACTATCTGATAAGGGGGTTTACTTCCTAGGACTTCCTCAAGAAGATCACCCACACGACTCGGAATAATATTCATACCTTTTACGACAATTACCTGGTCGGTACGGCCCATCACCCTGCTCATGCGGGCCAGACTCCGACCGCACTCGCAGGGATCATATCGCAGGGAACAAAGATCACCTGTGCGGAATCTTATCAAAGGAAATGCCTCCTTGGTAAGAGTTGTAATGATGAGTTCTCCAACTTCTCCAGGCTGCAAATTTTTTCCCGTCTGCGGATCCACCACCTCAAAAAAGAAGTGATCCTGATTGAGATGCATCCCGACCTGATGAAGACACTCGCCGGCAACGCCGGGCCCCATTATCTCGCTAAGGCCGTAATTATCCGTAGCCTTAACGTACAATCGCGCTTCAATTTCCTCTCGCATCTCCTCCGACCATGGCTCCCCTGCAAGCATGGCAAATTTGAGCGTGAGTGTCTTCGCGTCAACCCTCATGTTTTCCATGCGATCAGCAATAACCAGAGCGTAAGAGGGAGTAGCCACGAGGGCCGTGGTGCGGTAGTCTTGCATAATTTTTACTTGTCGTTCAGTACGACCAACTGAGGTAGGAAGCACTGATGCACCAATAAGCTCGGCTCCATAGTGAAGCCCCAGGCCCCCGGTGAGAAGCCCGTAATTCAACGTGATTTGCACCACATCATCAGCCGTGACACCGCCGGCGGTAAGAACGCGAGCCACAAGCTCACTCCAATGCTTCAAATCCTGCCTAGTATAGCCTACAACAACTGGCTTGGTGGCACCTGAAGAGGAATGGACCCTTACCACCTCTCGCAAGGGAACAGCGAAGAGGTCATAAGGATACGCATCACTGAGATCCCTGCTGCAAGTGAAAGCAAGTTTCGCCACATCATTTAGCTCGACAAGGTCTTCAGGCTCAAAGCCAAGTTCATCAAATTTCTTTCGGTAAAATGCGACGTTCCTATAGACCCGATTGAGCGTTGCCTGCAGCCGCTCGAGCTGCAGCTGTGCCAGCTCGTCCTGTGACATACATTCATAATCCGGATCCCAAATTTTCATAGCCATTCATCCCCTTGGTGTTGTCAGATTAAGTTCGAAACCCAGGCGAATTGTGGACAACCGATGTGTGATGTGGGATATGGGATGTGAGGTACCATAACCTACCTTAATTTTTTCTTTAATCTCAAATCGCACATCTCACATGGAAAGGCTAAACTTGTTTAGACTTTCATTCTTCCCAAACCTCCCGATAGCCCTTGCCTAGATATGCTCGTCTTACTTCCTCGTGCTCGAGAAGCATCCGACATTTGCCTTGGAGGACGATCTTTCCGGTTTCCAGCACATAGCCGCGATCCGCTATGTAGAGTGCGGCGCGGGCGTTTTGTTCAATGAGCAAAATGGTGGTTCCCTCTTCTCTCAATCTTCTTATGATCTTAAATGTTTCTTTCACCAGCAAAGGTGAGAGACCCATCGAAGGTTCATCCAGTATGAGAAGCCTCGGCCTAGCCATTAATGCTCTCGTGATAGCCAGGATCTGTTGTTCGCCACCACTTAGCGTGCCCGCCATCTGATTCCATCGGCCAGCGAGAATGGGAAATTTCTCTCTGAAACGGTCCATATCCGCTCGTACTGCCTTCCTGTCTTTACGAATAAATCCGCCCATCTCAAGATTGTCACGTAAGCTAAGCGTGGAAAACACCTTCCGCCCCTCTGGCACGTGAGATATACCAGCCCGGACTATCTCCTCCGCTGGTACCCCGATTAGATCCCTCCCTTCGAAAGTAATGGAACCACGCCTGGAGGGAACAATACCGGAAATTGTTTTTAAAAGCGTAGTCTTACCGGCTCCGTTGGCGCCTATTAAGGTCACTATTTCGCCCTGGTTAACATGAAACGAAACACCTCTCAAGGCGTGGATGTTACCGTAGTATGTGTGGACACTCTTTAGGGTTAGCATAGTTTGGTTTTTATTTAGCACATATCTTCTGTTGTCTTCGACGAGGGAAGAGTCAAGCTCCAGAAGCGCAAGGCACAATGCTCAGAATTCAAGATAAAAGCTTTGTAGTTAGTAAGCAGTAGGGCGTACCGTCGTGCTCGCCTTCTTTTTCCCCGTCTCGCCCCACCTCTCGTCTCGCTCGTCTCGCCCTAGATATCTGAATAATCAACCTCTTCCCCTAAATAGGCTTCAATCACTACCGGATCATTCTTAACTTGTTTAGGCTTGCCTTCCGCTATTTTTTCACCGAAGTTCATAACGACGATTTCGTCCGAAATGTCCATTACTAGATTCATGTCGTGCTCGACCAAGATCACGGTGATTCCCCTCTCCAGAATTCTCTGGATCAAGGACGCCAACCCTTCAGTCTCCTTGGTATTCAGCCCTCCAGCTGGCTCGTCCAACAGAAGTATTCTGGGCTCTGTGGCCAATGCTCGACCTATCTCAAGAAGCCTCTGTTCCCCCAGAGGCAGATTACCAGCTAACTCGCCTCCTTTGTGCAGCAGCCCCACGAATTCTAGGTAATCCTTTGCACCGTCTTGGATCCGTCGCTCCTCCCTTCTCATCCACGGAAGCTTGAGACCTGTACTGATTATTCCGGCTCGACTCTGAATGTGCCTTCCCACCATTACGTTTTCTAAAACAGTCATCCGACCAAATACTTCCACGTTTTGAAAAGTCCGGGACACACCCAAACGGGCAATTTCCCAGGGTTTCCTGCCCTCGATAGACAGACCTTCAAGGGTGATGGCCCCATTGTTAGGAGGGAAAACCCCACTAATGAGATTGAAAAGTGTTGTTTTCCCCGCCCCGTTTGGTCCGATAATGGCCTTGATAATCCCTGAAGTTACTGTAAAGCTTAATCCCTCTAGGGCTTGCACGCCACCAAACGATTTATGCAGGTCCTCTACGCGGAGCAAAGTGTCGAATTTCTCAGAATCCATTTCGCCAATTCATCGGTTATGGATCGTAGACAATAGATTATGGACTATCTCTCACCCATAACCTATTACCCATGACCTATTACCTTGAAAGCTTTCAGCTTCGCTTCCATAAACGTTTCATTTTCGGACTGAGATCAACCAGGCCTTCAGGCAGAAACATTACTATAGCCAGGAGTACAGCTCCATAGACTAAAATATCGAAATCGCGGAAAACATGAAGCCACTCGTTTCCCAAAAAAGTTAGCAGCCAGGTTCCGAGTAGTGCTCCCCAGATGTTATGCATGCCGCCCACCACCACCATCATTACCAGTTTTATGGATAGGAAGAAATCAAAAGAACTGGGACTCAAGAAGCCCACGTAATGGGTGTAGAGGCTTCCGGCAAGAGAGGCATAGGCAGCGCTTAAAACAAAAATGACGAGTTTGAATCTCGAGGTTTCAACCCCCATTGCGTCTGCAGCAACTGCGCTGTCATGCAAAGAACGAAGGGCTCTGCCTATACGGGAATTAATCACATTGAGCGAGAACACCAGGGTCAGTACCACCAGCGACCAAACCAAAATATAGTAATAGAGTTCATTGTTTAGATCTAAACCGAAGAAGGTTAGTCCCGGAATATCTGAAAATCCAGAGGGACCGCCGGTGAGGGCTACCTCCTCATTGAAAAAAATATAGACGATAACACCAAAGCCAAGGGTGGCCATGGCAAGATAATGCCCTTTCAGTTTTAACGATGGAACACCGACAATATAGGCGACCAGGGCTGTTAAGAATATACCGGCGGGCATGGCTAGCCAGGGAGACAGCGAAAGCTTTGTGCATAGTATCCCAGAAGTGTAGGCTCCCAGACCAAAAAAGGCTGCATGTCCAAGGGAAATCTGTCCTGCATATCCCATGAGAAGGCTGAGTCCCATGTTGATTAGACTGTATATCCCGACAAATATCATCACGTCCAGATAGTGGCCTATTGCCCCCACATTCAGAACCACCACTGGAAAAAGGGAAAGAAAGACAATCAAGGCAAAGAGCATTTTGCGATTGGATTTCTGCATGTTCTAAGAATAGCCGGGGCTAAAACTCCTTAATTTTGCTAGCTTCTACATTTCCAAACAAACCACTTGGACGAACATATAAAACCAAAAGCAGGAGCAGGAGCGCTACAGCATCCTTGTACCCTGAGGAAACAAAACCAGCGCATAAAGACTCAATAACTCCAAGGAGAATACCCGCCACCACTGCTCCATAAAAACTTCCCAAGCCACCCATCACAGAAGCGCCGAAACCTTTTAGAGCCAAAAGGGCACCTCGGTCGTATTCCATAAGGGATATGGGGGTGATTATGGCTCCAGCAACTGCACCAATGGCGGCGCTTAGGGCAAAAGAAATCAAAATCATGATGTTAACTCTAATGCCTACTAGGCGAGCAGCCTCGGGATCATCGGCGCAGGCAAGCATGGCTTTGCCGTATCGCGTTTTTTTAAAAAAGAAACTCAGCAACACCACCACCACCGCAGTTATGAACAGCACCCATAGTGTTTGAGTTTGGATAGCTGCTCCGAGGATGAATATTGGTTTGCTACCGCTAAATGGTGGAATAATATACGGATCTTTGCCCCAAACAAACATAGCAATTCCCTTCAAGAGAATCGAAACAGCAATAGTGACGATAATCATGGTCAATACGGTGGCATTCTTGAGTGGGTTGATGGTAAATCTCTCCATCAAGGCTCCCACACCAGTTACCGCCAGAACTGTCAGAAAAAATGCTATTGGCAATGGTAGCTTGGCCGTGGCGGTGAAAAAGACCATAATAAGTCCGCCCAGCATGACAAATTCGCCTTGGGCAAAGTTAATTATTTCAGTGACGTTGTAGATTATATTGAAGCCCACAGCTACCAAAGCGTAAATGCTTCCCACGGTGATACCAGTGAAAAAATACTGAGTGAGCTGTCCCAGCAGGGAAATTCTTTCCATAGCACCAATTCTTCAACAGAAAGCCTCTCCCGACCGAAGGACTGGAGAGGCTTCCATAGCCATTACATTTTTACAGGAATCTAAGGAGCCAGGGCCCAAGTGTTGTCCTTCACCACCACCATTTCAAAGGCGTCTTTGGTAAGGCCATTGTGGTCTGTGGGAGAGAAATTGAACACACCGTGTTGACCAACGAAGTTCTTTCGGTTCTCAATGTAGTCCCTAATCTTGGCTGAATCGGGTCCAACACTCCTCAGGGCATCAATAACCAGGTTGAGTGAATCCCAGGCATGCCCACCAAAAGATGATACGGGTTCATTGTATTTTTGTTCGTAGGACTCATTGTAAAGCATTATTACCTTTTTTTGCGGATCGTCGTCAGCAACGAGTAGCGGAATATTGACCTTGCCCAGAGGACAAAAAACGCCTTCAGCGGCACCGGCGGCCAGCTCGATGTTTTTTGGACTCCCAAAACCATGGCTCTGAAAGAAGGGGATGGATGTCATTCCCAGGTCTCTCCAGTTTTTAACTGCCAGGACCTGGGTGGGTCCCACAGACCAGTTTACAATTGCCTGGGCTTCTGTGCCACGAATGCGGGTGAGTTGGGCGGTAATATCGGTATCCTTGGGACCGTAGCGTTCATCTGCCACTATTTCTATGCCGACTTCAGGGGCTAACCGTAATAACTCTTCGCGACCGCTGGCACCGAACCCAGTTGAAACGCTCATGATGGCTATTTTAGTGATGCCCTTTTTCAGCAGATAATCATAAATTTTTTCAACTGCATGGGTGTCCGATTGCGGTACCTTGAAAATCCACTTTCGCTCTGCCACCGGCGTCACAATCTTGTTGCTGGCAGCACAAGAAACCAAGGGGATCTTTTCTTCATTCGCAATTTTGACAACCGCTAGGGTATTACCACTGAGGCTGGGACCAATGATCACCGGGACATTATCTGTCTTTATTAGCCGTTTAACCGCAAGAACGCATTTGGTCTCGTCGCTTTCGTCATCATAGACTATGACCTCCAGTTTATGGCCATTGATACCACCTGCATTGTTTACTGCCTCCTCGATCATCTCGACCGTCTTCTTTTCGGGTTCACCGAGGAACGATGCGCGGCCAGTAACTGAGAAAACAGCGCCAACTTTGTAAGGTTCCTTCTCTTTCGCGCACGAAAATACCAAAACAAGTGAGATTGTCAACACCAACCCTATCCATATCGCTCTTCCCTTTATCTTCATTTATTTTCCCTCCTGTAGATCACATGGCATCATAATCTGTTGCACCAATTTCGATGGAGTGTCACCTCCTTTCGCCTGTACGTTGGATTTTAGCTATAGTTGATAAGTCGCACTTTGTATCACGCACCCACAAGCTCTATAAAAAAATCCTTTCGGGGGTAGAATGTAACAAAAAAAGCCGCTTTCGAGTAGCGGCCTCTTTGAAGACAAAAAAGCCGCAGGCAGCTGAGTCTGCCCCCGGCCTCAATTCTGCAGATTGGACAGGGCTAGCGGACAGACCTCTCCCCACTACAATAGTAAAAAGAGCGATAATAAATCTGGAGAATGGTCTGTCTCATAGAGAAGGCCATGAAGTACTCCCGACTCCTTGCCTTTCGGATGAATAATGCTATACCATAGAAAATAGGCTGGTTTGTGTCAAGAACAAAAGGTAGGTAAACATATCAACATTTTCCGGGACACATATCTGGGACCAAACAGTGAAGAAATACCGGCTTCAGGAACTCGGAAAAATCATCGAATACATCCTCCTTTACCGACCAGATGAATTCGGACTATTTTTGGACGATGATGGCTCCCTTCCAATCAAAGAACTCATGTGGGCCCTGCATGAGGAAGAAGGATGGAAACACATCCGTTTGGGCGATCTCAAAGAACTCATTTTCTCCCAATCTGAGTTAGATTTTATCTTAGGGGAAAATTCTATCAAACTTAAAGAACCGAGGGGTGAGATAAACTCATCCACAGTCCCGCCTCGATTGCTCTTTTACGGCGCAAAAAGAAAGGCTTACCCCGTGATCCTCAAGCATGGACTTAAGCCAGCAGGCCGTCCCTATGTGCCTCTGGCCACAACAGAGGAAATAGCCCTGCGTATTGGTAGGCGTCGTGATCCCAAACCCATTCTGTTGACCATCCATGCAGCTCAGGCCCATGATGAAGGCCACGCCTTTTCTCTCGGTGGTGAATTTCTCTATTTAGTAAAAACTCTCCCCCCCAGCTTCCTGAGCGGCCCACCTCTCCGAGAGTCTGCCAAGCCTGCTAAGGTCTTACGGCCGAAACTCCCTAAGCCTCGCAAAGTAGACACCCCTGAGATGACTGGTTCTTTTTTTCTCGATCCCGCCAAAGACCCAGACCCGATGAGAAGAGAGAGAAGGAAAAAGGATAAAGAGCGCAAGCTCCAGAGAAGCCGCGAGCGGCGTCTTAAAAGAACCGGGAGATAAACAGCTGCCAGCTGGTAGCTCGCAGCGGGCAGATTAAGGCGACGGGGAGACACGGCGACGCGGTGAGAAGGTCTGAGAACAGAGGACAGCAAGTCAAATCGTCAACTAGTCCAATAGTCAAATGGTTATGAACTGATTCAACGACGAGTTAACGATTTGACGAATTGACCAATTGACAGTTTCTACGATTTTTACGATTTCTGCGACTTCCATGTGGGATAGACAACCAAAAATGGTTGACGAACCAAAAGGCAGGAATGTAAAGTAAATTTAACTCCTACTGGCTCTCCGGCCGCGGGTCCTTAGGGCCGCAAGCGTTTGCTACCGCTTCCTTTCGCAAGTAGGTTACTGGCAACGAAAGCGAATCCTGTGGGTGGGGCCGGTAAAGGTCGGTGGGAGATCTACTGCGGGGCTTCGGCCCCGCTTTTTCATCTTGGTAAGTGGCAAGCAGTGTGTGATCACATTGAACAATCAACTACTTGACCAATTCCCTAATTTTCTAATTCTCTAATTAACCCCTTGCTGCCTACAGCCTTCAGGTACGTGCGTCACCCCCCACCCCCTTCCCCTTCAGGCTCCTTGACTGGCCCCAGTTCCACCACGGTGGCACCCCACCCGCCAGATTCCGCGGGAGCATCATAAAATGCGACAACTCGTTGATCCCGTGCTAACAGACTCTGCACCCGACGGCGGAGGGCACCTGAACCTTTCCCGTGAATTATTTTGACCAGATAAATGCCAGCGTTCTGCGACTGATGGATAAACTCCTCCAACAGCGACGGTAACTCTTTAGGAGAAAAGGTGTGGAGGTCTAAGGTGTCACTAGGACCTACTACCACTGCCTCCCCTTGTGACAAGTCAGCCAAAATTTCCTCCCCATCCGAGTGACAACTTGCTTCTGAAGAGTGAAAGACCCGCAGTTTGCTGAAATGTTCCAGTGGATTGTCTAAAAGTAACCAGAGCACAACCAAGAAAAACGAAATGGAGAAACCTAAGTTTTCTTCTTCTAGCAAAAAAAACAGTCCAGCAACGAAACAGAGCAGCAGCAGAACCCATCGCCCCAGTTCAATAATTCTCCGGTCAAGAACCGGGCAATTCTCTTCATTTCTTTTGTTCAACTTCTCTGTTGCCTTCCTAAGCCTTCCTCTTACCCATCA
>JAJDNB010000006.1 GCA_022340905.1 Deltaproteobacteria bacterium
CAAGGGATCTTCTTCCTCTAGCAAATCTCCCATCTCTGCTTCGATCTGTTCCGGATCTTCGCCAGCCTCCATTCGACGCAGGGCCTCCTCCATGCCACCGCCGAGCTCCAGGCCGGTCATATGAGTCAACTTTCGCATCAATTGAGCCGCCTGTTTGGGGTCATCCTCATTTATGCGCTCAGCCTCGCTGGCGAGAGCGGTCATGGCCTTCTCAAGTTTTGACTCATCAATGTCTGGGAGGCCATCATCCTGATCCTCTTTAGCCCCGCGAAGAACAGCAAAGGAAGACATCTGTCGATCAAGCTTGGAACGATCGCACTTGGGACAAGGAGGTATCTTTTCAGTGTTGATAGTACGGGAGAAAAAGCTAAATACCGTGTGGCATTCCGGGCAGTAAAACTCATAAATCGGCATGGTGTATCACCTCCGGTTCGCTGAGCCGAGATCCTTTGGGATGGTGGATAGTAGTTATTTGCAATTGTTAAAAAACTTCGCTCCAAAAGTCAACGGTAACTATGAATAGGAGTTTCCCCAAAAATCACTGGATCATTTTTCTAAACTGTGTTTGAGAGCCAGTTTGCATTAGTTTACAAGTGAAAGTGGCCTAGCTGATGTCTCTTCCGTCGTTCCGGAGGCTCACGGTCTGGTCACTTCTAGCCCGGCTGTGCCCGGGGGATGGCGCCCCCTCCCTGTTCCCGCCTTCGCTAAGCTTCGGCGGGCCAGGGGCTCCCCCAGCCACAGCCGGGGAAGTGGCACAGACCTTCCGCAGTCACTCAGAAGAGACATCAGCAAAGGCCAGAGGGGGAAGCTGCGAAACAACGAACATCTGAGCAACCGATCTTCACTCTCTCAGCCTCGACAGGGCCTGCATGAAGATATGGTGCACACCAAACAGGAATCCTGCCAATTGATGGCGCGAATCATGCGCGTTGTGGAGTAGCTTCCCCGTGGCCGATGTCACCAAAATATTTTTGGGGAAACTCCTGTAACTATGAAATCTTGGAGAGATGGCATAATGGAGCAAGTCGATTGCGGATTTAGGAATGCGGATTGTGGAACTGAAGCTCACTGATACTAGAACCATTCACGAGCAAATCTCTCGTCGTTAGAGGGAATACGCTCGCTGGAGCATTTTCAACTGGAATTCTTGATCTGCAGTTATAATTTCAATCCGAAATCCAAAATCCGAGATCCGAATTAATCCTTACTCCAATACTCCAAGAATGATAAATTGACTCCATGAACACTGTGACCTAAGATAGCAATCTTCTAAGATCATCAATTGGAGCGGGGTACATATGATCCGATTACCATTGGTTCTAGCCACGACAAACGAGGGTAAAACTGAAGAAATCAGAGCACTGCTTGCCGAATTTCCGGTAGACATCAAAAATCTTACTGACTTTGGACCAACTCCGGAAATCGAAGAGGATGGTCAGACCTTTGAAGACAATGCGGTAAAGAAAGCCCGCTTCATTGCAAAGATTTTGGGTTTCCCGGCCCTGGCAGACGATTCCGGGCTCATGGTGGAGGCTCTGGGAAATAAACCAGGAGTGCGATCTGCTCGCTACGCAGGAGAAGAAGCCTCGGATGCGGACAATAACGCCAAACTGCTTAAAGAGCTTGAAAAAGTTGAAAATCGTACTGCTGCCTTTGCTTGTGTTATAGCCATTGCCGTACCTTGGGGGCCAGCTTTGATCTACGAGGGACGCTGCGAAGGAATAATTACCAACGAGCAGGTAGGCACCAAAGGCTTTGGCTACGACCCCGTCTTTTACTATCCGCCGCTGCAAAAAACCTTTGCCCAACTAAGCACCGAAGAAAAAAATCAGGTGAGTCATCGTGGACAGGCTCTGCGCCAGTTACGCGATGAATTTGACAAGGTGCTCGTCTGGTTGCGGCAGAGACTGGTGGAGTCGGGTTGGCAGTGGTTAGAGGAATAAAAAACCGACCCTCTTGGAAAGAGGGTCGGTTTTTCTGGAGATGAAAACTATCAGCAACTGCAAGAGCCGCAGCTATCTGGCTTTGACAGCGTGGAGGTGATGGAAAAGCCAGCGCAGTGGGCTTCCTCTACAAAATCTACCTTGATTGGGCGAACCTGGTTCAATAGGGCGGAATCCACAAGGTAGGTGAGGCCTTCAAGTTCAAATATCTGATCCTCTTCTTTTGGCTCATCCAGAGCCATTCCCAGAGAGGGCCCCCCTCAGCCAATTTGGGAGACAAAGATTCTAATGGCCGATTCGAGTTCGCGTTCTTCTAAGTACTCTTTCAATTTTTCCGTTGCCTTCTCAGTGACTTCAAACATACCAGTTACCTCACTTTACAGAATTATTCCTTCGAGTTCTCCATTTGCTCGAAAACGAACAGATTACCTATAGTAAGGACAGTATGCCACCCTGTCAAGAGAGATTTTTCCAAGTGGAAAGGCCAGTTAAACCATGGTAAAAGACCATCTATGAGCCTTTTTCTCCTAACGTTTCTTTCTGTTTATGGCGCTATTCACCTCTACCTGTTTGTCAAGGCGAGGTCTGCTTTGGCTTTAGGCACCGGGACGAGTGTGGCCATGGCTTTATTCTTGGTGGCTATGCTAGTGGCACCAATAGCAGTGCGTCTCTTGGATCGGCACGGGATGCATCTAGCCGGACGATACCTTGCTTATGTAGGCTATACGTGGATGGGGCTGCTTTTCTTTTTCCTCTGGCTGAGTCTGTGTTTAGATGCATACAATCTGTCAATGAAACTTCTGGCTTTGCTGCCGGGTTGGTCTGCCGGTAGCTTAGTATGGAAAGGGAGGGGCAGCTTCACCTTTATAACCTTAGCGGTCCTTTTTCTTGGAGGTTTGTCTGCTTACAGTGCTTGGCAGATACGATTGGAGCGGGTAGTGTTGCCAACCGCGAAATTACCGCCTCAGATGGACAAATTGACCATAGCTCAGATCTCTGATGTGCACCTCGGGCCCATGGTCGGCGAAATGAGGCTGTCCCGCATTATTAGGATTTTGGAGAGAGTCAAGCCCGACCTTGTGGTTGCCACTGGCGACCTAGTGGACGCGCAGATGGACCAGTCGGATAATTTGGCGGCAATGCTGGCTACCCTGAAGCCCCCTTTGGGCAAGTTTGCCATCGCCGGGAACCATGAGTTCTATGCGGGTATTCGACAGAGTGGACGTTTCCTAAAGCTAGCTGGTTTTAAGCTCCTGCGCAATGAAGATTTTAAGCTCAATGGTTTCCTTACCATTGTTGGGGTGGATGATCCAGCTGGAAAAAGAAGGTATCCTGAAAATGGTATGGTGGGGAAAAAGGAAAAAATATTGCTTGCAGATGCAGACTCAGAGAGATTTACTCTGCTTCTCAAACACCGACCCACGGTAAAGGAGGAATCTCTGGGCAGGTTCGACCTGCAATTGAGCGGCCATACTCACGGTGGGCAAATCTTTCCTTTCAATCTGATCACTGGATTCTTTTATCCCAGGCAAAGAGGGTTCTACCGTTTGAACAAAGCGAGTACACTCTATGTGAACCGTGGAACGGGCACCTGGGGCCCTCCCATGAGATTTCTTTCTCCTCCAGAGGTAACGTTGATAGAGCTTCAACGAGTCGGGGGTTAGAGGGCTACGGACTGTTGCCTAAAACGAAACCTGCTAGGTCACTCCACTATGAGAAAAAACCACGAAGACCACAAAGATCACAAAGAAGTACCAAACATAAAGAATTTCCTTGGTTTTTCCTGGAAGGCCCAATCCTAAATAATCTGTAATTTTATGCTTGTGTGATCTTGGTGCCTCGGTGGTAAGGTACTGGTGGGTTTCTTAGCGGATTATCTCTGCGATATCTGCCCTCTTCACCTTGAAGCTGTAGGTGCCACCAAAACGCAAACTCTCAAGAGTTATGGTGTTGGCGTCTTCGGCAATGACCACACCTTTGTGGAGGGCGCCGTTTTTCATCTTGAGATAGACTGTACTGCCCACCAAATAGTCTGTTTTCTTTTCGATACTCTTTTCGAGCTGCCGCTCCAGTTTCTCGATAGAAACCGTCGAGGTTGTAAGGCTGGAGGAATCACCGTAGCTGTCTACAATGGCACTATAAAATGGCTGGAGTTTGGTGAGTTCCTGTCTTGAAGCCATAAGGATAACGATGAAATACTTATCTGACTGGGGCTCAAAAATGCTAACCATCATATGTTGATTGGCAACATCTCCACTTATCTGAATCACGTCCTGATGGTTTATTCTTTTGCTCTCTTTTTTGATATTACTGTAGCCTCCTCTTTTCATGGTCTCTTTCAGAGAGTCGGCATAATTGTCCCCGATTTTTCTACTGCGACTGTAGCATTTCAGACTTGCGTTGCTATCAGGGGCTTGCAAACGAAAGCCATAGAGAATGCTATTCTCGGAATCAACTGCGCTCTTTTTCCAATGGGGGGGATAGGAAATATGGGAGCCGTCCGGAAATTCGACGGTTTTCCATTGGCTCACCTCAGGTTTGTCTTCACCAGCAGTCGGAACCTTTTCCTCAACTTCCTTGGTTTCCGGTTCTTTTTCTCCTGCTTCTTTCTGCTCCGGAGTCTGTTGCTGCTCTGCCGGGGATACTTCTTGGTTTTCTGCGGGAACTTCTTTCTTCGCTATTGGAGGTTTTTTCACGTGTGCCACTTTGGAGCTAGAGGCAACATTTTCTTTGCTGGTCTTGGTGAGATCTTTGTACATTACTGACGCAAAATAGATACCGTATCCCAAAACCATCACACCTATGACAAGGTAAAGCCCGAGAATGGGATTTTTCCGGATATCGTGGGTGATGAATTTTTTTAATCTCTGTGGGATCTCATTTACCTTGCCTGTCCGAGCTCCCATGGTCGCAACCTTCCTAAATAATAACGTTACATTGAACGGTATGATCAGCGGACATTATACGTCTGCGCAATTGTGCTAAGCTCCTGCCACTCTAGACAGCGTTAAAAACAAGCAAAGAGCATGCCAGCCATCGGGCAAAATCTCATGAGAACTAAACCCCGTCTGAAGAGAGTGCCTCCATAGCTCTACCAGTGTGAGAAATCCAGTGGCGAAACACGCTGACACACTTGTCTACCTCAGAATCCTGCCCGAGGTCCTCCAAGGAATACCTCATTTTTGTTGACCAATTGGGATACTCTGATACTGTTCCAGGCACATTCTGTTGCCTTGTATCCCTGAAAAGATCCTCCTGACTCAAAAGGACCAGTTTGGCTGAGGTTGATAAAATAAAGCCAAGGATTGCACTATGGAGGTCCTCGGTCAGTTCAGTGTAAATTTCCGGATTATTCGCCAAATGCTCCGACAGAAAACCTGAGATTACCAGTCGCTCCACAATCTTGTTCTTTTCTTGTTTTCTGTTTTCCAAGGCGGCTTCAAAGTGGCTTGCACTGGGGAAGAGGCCCAAGCGCTTACGCAAGTGAAGATCAGCTCCCGACCAAAAGCCTGCAAGAGTTGGAAGGTCGTGAGTGCCCAGCGAAGCAAGGGCAAGATGGGGATACCAGGCTCCATCCTTAAAACCGCCTTGTTCGTCTTTTTCAAAGTAGAAAAGTCGATAAGAGAAAATGCGCAAATAAGCGAGGGCCTCTCGCAGCTGCGGCGGGACCGTGCCAAGATCTTCTCCAATAATGAGGGTTTTGGAGCGCTCACTTTCCAAGGCCAGAATTTTCAATAAATCGTGGTAATTGTATTCTACATACGTTCCCTTTTTTGCAGGCTGTCCTGCCATAATCCAGAAGAGCCGAAAAAACCGCATGACATGATCGATTCTCAGGGCCCCGCCCGCCTGACAGTTTCTGCTGATCTCCTTTCTAAACAGGCGGTAGCCGTCCTTGCGGTAGTTTTCCCCGTGGGCCGGGTGGAAGCCCCAGTTTTGGCCCTCCAAAGAAAAGTCATCGGGCGGGGCTCCCACTGTAACGCCTTCAACAAAAAAATCCTGATAGGCCCAATGGTCAGCACCCCCGGGGTCAACACCAAGTGCCAAATCATGATAAAGGCCAATTGATGCTCCCAGTGACTTGGCAAGGTCCTGTGCCTGTCGTAGCTGCTCCTCTAATTGCCATTGGAGGTATTTGTAGAAAAGTATATTTTCCGGGTGATTCTGGCGAAATTCTCTCACCTCCCGAGAGTGGGGATCCCGGTAGGGGTGTGGCCACTGCCGCCAGGTGTGGGTCCCATGATGTGTCCGCTGAAAAAAATCTTCCAGGGCGCAAAAAGTGGCAAAATTATCCAGGAGGAGTCCTTGCCTATCGACATAGGCTTCGAGCTGCCTGCCCCGTTCGCTCAAACCTTCTTCTCTCCAGTGGTTCTCTAGGAAATGCTGGAATATTATCTTGAGGACCTTGAGCTTGAAAGTGGCCACCTGCTCGTATTGGACTAGGTGGGAGCACCGCAGTTCGGCCAGGAGGTTTTGACTTGTCTCTTCCTGGACAATTTTCTGTGCTGAGAGGGAGGAACGAAAGTCTTCCATGTCTTCAATGTCCAGATAAATGAAATTGCGATAATATCTGCTTGAAGGAAAATATGGACTGATGTTGTAGGGTTGTCGGTTCGAGATGGCATGCAATGGATTGAGACCAACCACATCCAAGTGGAGATTTCCCACCGCCCAGCGAATGAATTCCTTGAGGTCGCCCAGGTCTCCGATACCCCAGTTACCCTCTGATCTTAGGCCGTATAGGGAAATAGCTATGCCGGCTTTTTTGCCATCTTCATGCAAAACTGGAGGCAAATAGGATTTTTCCGGACAGAGAATGACCAGAGTTGTATGGGCGAATCGTTCCTTGGCGTGTTCTACCGAGAGGTTGAAATGATAGTAGCCAATGGAAAGTCCTCCTGGAAAGGGAAAGGAGTAACGTTCATAGCAGAAACCGTTGAGCTCATTTGCCTCTATGAAAGTCAACTGCTCGAAGGTGAACGAGTGCTTGTAAGATGGGGTGTTTTCGCCGGAGATTTCTAGCCGAACCTGGAGCTCCCGCTCCGAATTCTCTTCTTGAGGGCGGGAGACTGGGATTTGAAAAAAAAACTCGGCGGGCGTTTGTTCAGCGGATGCGACCAAAACCGGCTGAGCAAGTTGCGTCCAGGAAAGATTTTCGTAATGTTTCAAAGCCTCTTGCGGACTGATGACTTCCACTCCCGCTGCAGCAAGAAAGCTTTTCAGGGTCTCAGAGGGAATTTCATGATATTGCCCCCAGATGTCATGGTAGGAGGCGAGAACACCATAGGCCGCCGACAGTCGAGCTAAAATTTCTCTTTTCTCTTCGTCTGTTGTCATGGTGTTTTTGGGTTAGCTTTCGAATTTTGCCGCAATTGGCATTCTCCTGCCAGTGCCAAAGGCCTTGGAGGTTACTTTTAATCCAAGTGGCCCTTGTCTCCGTTTGTACTCGTTTCGATCAATTGCCCGAACCACCCAGCGTACTGTCTCCGGTTCGAAGTCAAAACGAAGGATGTCTTCCATGGAGTAATGCTCGTCTAAGTAGTAATGAAGAATCTGATCGAGCACCTCATAGGGGGGTAGAGTATCTTGGTCGGTCTGATTCTCTCTGAGTTCGGCTGTTGGGGCCTTGTTAATTATCTCCTGGGGTAAGACAGGGGATTGTTTGTTAATGTATCCCGCCAGCTCATACACCATGGTCTTGGGTACATCGGATATTACACTGAGACCACCGCTCATATCGCCGTAGAGTGTGCAATAACCGACCGCCAGTTCACTCTTGTTACCAGTGGAGAGCACCAGATGGCCAAACTTGTTTGACAGTGCCATAAGGATGTTGCCCCGGATCCTGGCCTGAATGTTCTCCTCGGTCACATCAGCCTCTCTTCCCTTGAAATGCGGCTCAAGAGACTCCATATAGGCCTCATACAGTGGAGAAATAGGTATGACCTGAAAACTGATTCCGAGGTTTTCCGCCAAGTTCTTCGAATCTTCAGCACTGCCAGGTGAAGAATAAGGTCCCGGCATAGTGACAGCCACCACGTTTTCACTACCCAAGGCCTCGACGGCAATACAGCAGGTGACTGCAGAGTCGATGCCACCTGAAAGACCGAGAAGGGCCGTAGTAAAACCGCACTTGGCCATATAGTCCTTTAAGCCCAGAACCAAAGCCTGGTATACAGACTCAATTTCTTCTTGGGGTTTGTAGGGAGTCGCTACTCCCCCTTGGTCGAGAGAAATGGTCTGTATCTTCTCTTGGAAGGAGGGGAGAACTGCAATAGGGTTGCCAGCTCCGTCTAGGCAGATGGAACGACCATCGAAAATCAGCTCATCATTGGCTCCCACCTGATTGACGAAAACAAATGGAATTTGGTGCTTGCAGGCGTGACTTCGGACGATGTCATACCTGAGCCTTTCTTTGCCCCGGTGAAAAGGGGAAGCAGCAATGTTAATGATTATCCTGGCACCGCTTTTTGCCATAGTCTCGATGGGGTCATGATGATAGGTCCGCCGGGGCCACAAGGCCGGGTCGTTCCAGGCGTCCTCACATACGGATATTCCCAGGATAGTGTCCTTGAATTTCACCACGGTATCCACCATGCCTGGTTCGAAGTACCTGGGTTCATCGAAGACATCATAAGTGGGTAACAAAGATTTGTGGTGGGTGAAAAGAAGTTTTCCTTGATACATCAGCAGGGCAGAGTTATGGATAGCCTTTCCTGTGGGCTGATGGTTGGGTTGAGGAACGCCCACGATGATTCCCGTTTGGCCATAATTTCGGGAGACTTTTAATAGTTTTTCAATTGCCCCTTGAGTCCTGGCGATAAATGACGGTCTTTCCAGCAGGTCTCTGGGTGGATAGCCGACGAGAAAAAGTTCTGAAAAAACAACCAGGTCAGGCGAATCTTTGCTGCACGCAGACAGGGTCTTCTCAACCTTGGCCAGATTGCCCTGAATGTCGCCTATAGTTGGATTGAGTTGTGCAAGGGTTATTTTCATGTTACCCACCCAGGTGTTATCTAGTAACCGGATTTCTTTCCTGTCATGCTCTCGATTTCAACCTTTATTACCAACGTACCATTCACTGCTGCCTCAGGATAATCAGAGGTTCTGCCTGAATAGTGTTCCAGGATTGCATTTAAACCCTCTCTCTTCTCTCGGATGTCCTCGACAATCGAGGCTTTGCCGAATCCTATGACACTTCGATATTTTATTCCCCATTTGCAGGCTTCCTCGTTAGCCACAAGCTGATGATCTAAATCGAATTCAAAACAAACCTTACTGTTTTTCCTCAGCATCTCGATCTTCTTTCCCTCGGGCGCGGAATGGAAATAGAGGTTGTTATTTTGAAAGCCAAAGCTGAGGGGCACAATGTATGGTCGGTTTCCGTTTGTCAAACCAAGTCGACACACAAGAGCCTTGCGAAGGATCTCCTCAATTTCAGCAAGCTCGACTATTGCTTTATCTTTCCTTCTCATGTCACACTTTCGGCCAAGAGCTTTGATTCCACTACCCCCTCTCTTGTCAGGATCAACTGGTCAAGTCCAGGATAACCCTGCCTTTTTGTTTGCCTGCTAGAATGCGGTCTATTTCACCATCCAGCTCCTCCAGCGAACACAGGGAGGTTTGTCGGTCCAGATGAGGCAGTTTCCATTCCTTGGCAATCTTTTCCCACGTCCGGCGGCGAAAGGCCATGGGACAACTCTGGGAATCAATGCCGATAAGAGAGACACCCCGGAGGATGAAAGGATAGACAGTGACACGCAAATCAGGCGATGCCACATTGCCGCAGCAAGTGACTACGCCGTGCAGGTTGGTCATCCTTATGGCAGTGGTCAGGATCTCGCCTCCAACCGAGTCTACCACCCCAGCCCAACGCCCTTTCAAAAGGGGTCTTCCCGAGGTGTCAATGGCCTCGCTCCGAGAGATCACTTCTTTGGCGCCAAGATCGATAAGGAACGGCTTTTCATCGGTCTTTCCGGTAACCGCCACCACCTCATATCCCACGAGGGCAAGCATTGCCACGGCAAAACTGCCAACCCCACCAGTGGCGCCGCTAACCAATATCTCTCCTAGATCAGGGGTTATGCTGTGCTCTTGCAGTTTGAGCAGGCAGAAACCGGCAGTAAGACCGGCTGAACCGTAAGCCATGCTTTCCTTGAGTGATAAGTTGGCGGGAAGTGGTACCACCCAGTCAGCCGGCACTCTGATGTATTGTCCGAAACCGCCGGGCGTGTTCATCCCAAGGTCATAGCTGGTGACAATTACTTGGTCTCCAGTCCGAAAGGAATCGCTGTGGCTCTCTTCCACCACGCCTGCGGCATCTATTCCAGGGGTGTGGGGATAGTTCTTGGTGACTCCTTTGTGACCAGTTGCTGAAAGCCCATCTTTGTAATTTAGAGATGAATAGTGGACTTTAACCAATACCTCATGTTCAGGCAAATCATCCAGCGACCTCTCAGTGATCTTTCTGCTAAATGTTCCCCCCTCTGTTTGTTCCACCAACATTGCTCTAAAATTCTTTACCGTCATTGTCTCCACCTATATGAGAAAAGTATAGAAAGATAGCGTGTGGAAAAATACCTTTGTTTATCCATGAGAACCTACTGGTGAGGTGAACCCTCACTGTTGGAGCTTATTCTTGCTGGAGCGCTCAGTCAAGAAATAGTTTGTTCGTCTTTAGCGACAGAGCAGATTCTTGCAACGGGGTGAGAAAACTGGCATCATAATAAACAGTCCAGTCCCCCAGCCAGCAGACTGATCATGCATAGCACTCTGAAGGAAGTAATATTTGGGCCCATGCGGCTACCATTTTTGGTGTTAACTCCCGCCTGTGTTGTGCTGGGTGCGGCTACGGCTACCTGGTCCGGAAGCCCCTTGAACTTTTCTTATCTGACCTTGGCATTAATTGGAGCGGTTGGAGCACACATAAGCGTAAATGCTCTCAATGAATATCATGATTTTGAGAGTGGTTTGGATTTCAACACTGAACCAACACCCTTTAGCGGTGGCAGCGGTTCCTTACCTAGAAATCCTGATAAGTCTCACGTGGCATTAATTACCGGAATTACCAGTTTGACGGTCACTGGTCTCATAGGCGTTTATTTTCTCCATATTAGAGGTGTATGGCTTCTCCCTGTAGGGCTCTTAGGATTTGTGACCATTGTCGCCTATACGAAGTGGATTACAAAAAACCCCTTTCTCTGCTTAATTGCGCCAGGACTTGGCTTCGGCCCATTCATGGTGATGGGAACCGACTTTGTTCTCACAGGAACCTATTCGTGGACATCCTTTATCGCTTCCCTAGTACCCTTCTTTCTCGTAAGCGACTTGTTGCTCCTCAACCAGTTTCCGGATGTTGAAGCTGACAGGGCCGTGGGCAGACACCATTTCCCCATTGCCATAGGGAGAAAGGCAAGCGTGACCCTTTACGTCGCATTCCTGGGAAGCACCTATGCTACAGTGGTTATAGGCTATGTGGCCGGGAAGTTTCCCTGGGAGGGTTTTTTGGCCCTTGGCTCGATTATATTCGCCATTCCAACTGTGAGAGGCGTTGCACGGTTCGCAGATGATATGCCTAGATTGATCCCTTATATGGGCCGTAATGTAGTAGTGATAATTTTGACGCCAGTATTGCTGGCCATTGGTCTTTTCATTGGCCATTAAAGATAACTGTTTAGGTAGTCATGGAAATCCAGCTCTCTCTAGGCAAGTCCAATCTCAGGGTTTCAGATGTCGGGTTTCAGGTTTCAGTTTATCCCTTGTCTTTATTCCCCTGATCCGCCTCCGGCGGAACACCCGAAACCTGCCACCTCAAACCCACGCGGGGCTGGCTCTGATCCTAAGAACCCGTAGTCTTTACTTATTTTTCTCTCGGGACCAGCTTAATTTCGAATAGTCCGGGCCAAAGTTTTCCAGTTACGAAAAGCCGGTCATTCACCTGGTCATAAGCAATGCCGTTGAGCACATCTACACGCTGAATACGGTCCTCCGGCCTGAGGAGACCTCTCAGATCAATCCAGCCCACCACTTCTCCCGTCGCAGGAGAAATCTGCGCAATCTTGTCTGTTTGCCAGACGTTTGCCAAGATTAATCCCTGGACATATTCTAGCTCATTGAGATTAGATACGGGACCATTTCGGTCATAGACCTCAATCAACCCCATTTCTTTATAGCTTTTCGGATGGAGGAAGTGCAGCGTCGATGTGCCATCGCTCATAATAAGATATTCACCGTCATGGGTGATGCCCCAGCCTTCGGTGGGATAGTGGAATGTTTCGATTAAGTGGAACGTGTCTTTGTCGTAGACAAATCCTACATGGGCCCTCCATGTCAGCTGGATCACCTTGTTGTGATAAACAGTTACGCCCTCCCCGAAAAAGCTTGCTGGCAGGCTCCTGTACTGCAGGATAGTGCCTGTGGCCAGGTCCACTTTGCGCAAGCCCGACCGGCCACGAAGGCCTGTCCCCTCGTATAAGAAACCGTCCGCAAAAGCCAGTCCCTGGGTAAAAGCGTTAGAATCGTGTGGATAACGGTTGAGGATGCCAAATCCATAGATGGGAATCTTACTGATTGCCTTTTTTCCAAGACGGCTCTGTGAAGTCGAGGCCTTTTCTGCATTATTCTCCTTCCATTCCGGCAGGGCGGAGGAAAATGGAATGAGGACTCCTAAAAGGAGCAGGCTAAGAAGAATAGAGATGAAGACAAAAAAGCGACTCATTTGGTTCTCGAGAGCCTGGCCTTCCCTGGACAGCGGAGTCTTAGATGGGCCAGGTCGAAGTTAAGAGGCTTTTCCAGTGAAGATGGCAAGTTGTTTGGCAGTATCAGAGTCTCAGAAAATTCCAAATAGCAATTCAGGAAATCTCTGGGCTAAAAGTGATACACATAAATGGGATCGTTGTGCAAGGAGTTACCCGGACGCAGAACTCGCTTGGCACTGAAACCAGGTATAGGAAAATTACAGGAAACTACCACAGCTCCGGCTTTTAGATCTGATTTCAATTTAGCTCCGAGATCTGCCATTACGTCTGGAAAAAGGTAGCAAAACACGACATCAGCATCTGATAGGTCTGCAGTCCAGAAATTGCGCCACTTGATCTCAATATTTCTGCAACCTAAACAAAGAATTTTGGCCTTAAGATAGGCCAACAAATTTAGTTCGTATCCCAGTGCTCTCACTCCATACCTTCTACCAACCTGGCGAAGTACCCGTCCATCTCCACAGCCTACGTCCACCAGCAGCTGTCCTGCTTTCATGGGCACAGCGTCCACAAAGGCTGAGATTCTTACTCGGGAGGTTGAGACGTAGAGTGCTCCCCGGGTAGCAGGGAGAACCACGGCAGTACAAAGGACATAAGCCAGTTTGAGCCCGAAAAAGACTCCAGTGATGACTAAAATAGTGTAAATCAGGCTATGCATTTGTTAATCTTTTTCACCGGATCCGTCGGATGGTAGGAATAGGTGCGCCAAGGTAAACGCATGGAACTCTACCTAATTATGCCTACTACTGGAGAATTCGCAAAACGCAGGAGATCTGAGATCCCCGTGAGCCTGGACTCTTTACTCTTTCTCTTGGCTCTGTTTTGAGATCTTTCGAGCTTTGTCGACTTCACCGGTGAGGTCAATAGTTCCGCAGTCCAAACACATGCTTGCAGTGACGGGCACGTATCCCGTTCGCATAGTAAGAAAAAGCGGATTTTCAAAGTGAAAATGAATCCGACCTGTAGATTGAATTCGTCCAGACTCTAAGGTGGAACTTCCGCAACGAGAACAGGTAGTCTCATGAGCCATAGTAAACCCCCCTCTTTGATAAATGGTCCTAGAAATAATTGCTGCTAGCATATTGGCACATGAGATTTATGCAAAATGCATCCCAAAACGAGGTGAGGGATCGAGAGTTTTATCGGTGGGGTTGAGACCAAGGAACAAACATCCGGACCCACTTGGCAGAGCTTCTGTGGATGAGATCGGGCCATATTTCCGCAGCGGATTTATCGAAGACAATCTCTGGGTCCGCCCTCAAAACATACCAACCACCGGCGGCAATCTCATTATCCAATTGTCCAGGAGCCCAACCGGCATACCCGGCGTAAACCCTGAATCTTTCTTCACCTTCGGGATTCTGGAGCATCCGCTGGATTACCTTTTGAGATGAGCTGACGTGTACGTCCTGAAAAACGTGGCGAGACTCTTCAGGTGGATTGGTGGTTCTAATGAGAAGCATCAACTGATTATTGGCTACTGGCCCTCCTAGGTAAATAGTATCGGGCCGTTGCCTCAATTCCTCTATTTCTGGCATTACAGTAGAGAGCTTCATCTCCGAAGGTCGGTTGATTATTACCCCTATGGCACCGTTTCTATCGTATTCGATTAGGAGAACGACACTTTGAGAGAAATTCGGGTCTAAAAGTTGCCTGCTGGCAACCAGAAATCTCCCCTTTGCTGGCTTGAGCCCAAAAGAAATCTTCCTGTCGACGCTTACACCATTAGGAATCGGCAAGGACAAAAGGTTTAATCTCGCCTGCCCCATAGTAGGGAGGCCCACCAGGAGCGCGGTCAAAACAGTCGCAGTGGCGAGTGCAACCCCAACACACCCTTTTGGGATTTTACCCCATGTATGAAAAGCGAAATTTCCTGACACACCCCCCTCCTCAAGACCATTTACCAGTTATCAGCAAGCGTATTGCCGAGGCAGAGTCAAGGACCCCTCTCCAGGAGAGCCTTGCATTCCTAGTGTTGGCCTTCAGTAAGACCTTTTCAGGTTCATTCACAGCACAACATCGATCTGTGTCTTAATGGATATCGAATAGCGTGAATTTTCACGACACAGCTCTATATCTGTATCAAAGGCCTTCGATAAAGTCGCTGAGATAAGAACTTTTTCTTTCTTCCCTGCGGCAAGAATTTTGCCATCCTTCATTATAAGGACGTGGGAAAGGAAGGGCATTATTTCTTCTACGTGATGGGTCACGAAGAGGAGTGCCAAAGCCCTGTTGTCTTGAGCCAGTCTATTGAGGAACGCCAGGAAATTCTCCCGGGCAACAGGATCGAGACCAGCACAGGGTTCATCAAGAATGAGTACCCTCGCATCGGCCATGAGGGCCCGGCCAATCAAAATACGCTGCTTCTCACCCTCAGATACACTGCCCCATCTCCTCTCAGCCAGATGTTCGCACTCTATTTTGCTTAAAATTTCAATGGCTCTATCATGTTCTTCTTGAGGAATCCTTCCCCAATAATTTATCATTGCCTGTTTGCCACTTGCCACGGTTTCAATGCAGGTCTCATGGAAATTTATTTTATTCAGAATGCTGTCGCTAACCACTCCTATCTTCTTGCGGAGTTCTCTCCAATCAGAGGTTCCGTATTTGTACCCAAGAAGCTCAAATTCTCCCTGTGAGATAGTTAGATAGGCGGTTAGCGTGTTCAATAATGAGGTTTTCCCCGCGCCGTTGGCACCGAGGATAACCCAGTGTTGCCCCTGTTTAACCGTCCAGTTGATAGAGTCAAGGATGGTCCTACTACCCCTTCGTACTGTTACCTTGCTAAGTCTAATGATATTAGAGTGTGACATGAGATTTATGACTCTTTTTTCTCCAGCACTATCCTATCATCCACCGATTTTCTGGTCACCTTCACCGCTGCCGAGACCTCACGTTTCACCTAAATCACTACCGACTAGATTCCAGGTGACGATGGAACCTCACTGGTATCGTTGCTTGAGCAAGTCTGAATTGAGAAGATATCCGGCAAGAAAGGTGAAAATAGCCACTCCCAAAAGAATCAAAATCATTCTACCCCATGGTTCAGCCATCCCTATCCGCTGGCGCACCAAGACATAAGCAGTGCGAAACCAGACGAGCGCACCCAGGTAAGCTAAAGATTGCAACAGAATCAGAATGCTCCTTTTTTTGATCAGGAGCAACAGGGGCGTGACAAGGCAGAGAGCCACAAGTGGCATGTGGGCATTTCTAAAGAAATGAGCTGCCAATAACAGAGAAGCGAGTATGAAAGGTAGAAGCCTAGATAACATATGGACTGACTTTCTTATCACCCCCCAGCTGCACCCGGGGGAAGCTAACCTCTCGAGCCTAAAGGATAAGGCTGCCTCGATGAAGATGGGCACGGCGCTATCTATTTAACTAATTATCGCCAACTGGGGGTGGAGTACCGCCCGATTTGCCGGGGTCCCTTTCAACTGTAATAGGACCCTTTATATCAAACGACTTTGCATAGGCCTTTATAACATCAAACACTCGAATGGGGCCATACAGATTGAAAAGAGCATAAATTACTGCTGGAAGAATAGTCTCTTCGCTGGCACTGAAAACCGAGCTGAACAGGTTAATCATCTCTGCTCCAGTGAACGGCCGCTCGTTAGTAATAAGCCCTGCGCTGCCTTTGTCCATATAAAAGCACATGAAAGTTACTTCTCTGCTGAGATGATTTCTAAAGGACCTCATGATATCCTGACGTATTCTTGCTTGCGAATCTTCCACAGTTACCTCCCTGAAATTTTCTTTTAGACTCAAAGGGTCACGGGGAACGATCAATTTCAACATAACAATCTTGTTCGGCGGCACTAACCTCCAAGTGAAGCCCCATTGTCTTGGTAAATAGTCTCTCCGAGTGCTCCTTTTGCGCGAGCAGTTTCCTTGTATGAAGGATCTTATTCACCACCTTCTGGCATTTCCCAAGGTTTCAATCGCGGGATCCAGCGGGGAACACTGGCTTTGTATTTCAAGTACGGGTCTCCGAACCTTTTCTCGAGGCCTTTTTCCTCAACAAAGGGGAAATAAATTGCATTACCAACAAAAAAGAGAATCATCCATGCGGCTAGGGGCCAGGAAAGAAAAAATAATGCTTCAGCCAGGAGCAGAAGTAGTGCACCGGTAATCATCGGATTTCTGCAATAACGATATGGTCCCATGATAACCATCCTTCTCGGAGGATCCCAGGGAGCTGGAGTCCCATGTCCATACTCTGTAAAGAGCTTTACAGTCCAAAAACACAACGCAAATCCTAGACCGGCTGCTAATAGAGCCAACCAAAACCAAATTTGACCGGGAGTTGTCACCCTGGGAGGATACCTCGAGTCCGCAGTAAGCAGCAAGATACTAGCAGGGACAAAAATGACCACTGTGCCAGGCAACACAATAATAGATGCCACCAGTAGTCCCCAGCGCATATTTGGGCTCCTTTTGTCTTGTTTGCCGAGTGCGACAGTCTTGCCATGGGTAGAAGGACATGTTTCGCCGCGACAGTACAGCCATTGATATTTGCCATTGTGCAGCTCGGCTATGAGCTATGGTCGAGTGCTAGAGGATCAGCTACTTCTTTTTTAAGAGGGAAGCTAGATCAGCGAAAGGTTTATACTTAGAGGATATTTCTTCCTTGTCGCCGGGTGTCTCATTCTCATACCATTCCTGATCCAGATAGCGGGAATGCTCATTGTCGTGACAGTAGAGACACAGGAGCTCCCAGTTGCTGCCATCAGGCGGGTTGTTATCGTGATTATGATCCTTGTGATGTACGGTCAGTTCACGAAGCCTCTTACCAGAAAATTCGCGCCCGCACCGGGCACAGATCCACGGGTGAATCTTGAGCGCTTGCTCCCGGTAACCCTCCTCCCGCTTTCTCCGGGCTTCAGCGATGCTTCGCTCTAGCCTGTCTTTTTCTGATTGCTTTTTCTCAGATTCCATGTGCTCACCTCAAATTAGAGTAAACCTGTCAGGCGAGTTCGAAATCAGCGAGTTGTTGCGAGTTCACGCAAACAGTCAAATGAGGTGCCCCTCGCTCCTCGAGCACGTTTATCAATAAGTAGGTTAAACCTAAGCGGGGAGGGAAGCATTTCACGGGCTCGGATTGGTGCGGCCCCCTTGAACATTTTGGCATTTTAGCACAACTTGGATTAAAGCGAAATCAGGCTTCCCTGTCTCTACGCAAATCGGGCCCGGGCTGGTTGAAGTAACCGAATTGATGATTATCATACTTGGTACATTTTGCCTTACAGTCGAATATCATTGCATGCTAGGAAGATGCAGTCCGTAATTGTTCGGAGGCAAATTGAGACAGCCTGCTCTGCCATGCCGTGTGATGTACTCTCAGGTCGGTGAGGAGATCAGAGAATGAAGAGATCCATCTCAACGGTGTTTAAACTATCTGTTGTACTGACATTGGTGGCGGCGTGCTCCCTGAGTGCACTACCCGGCAACGCCCCTAGAATTACCAAAGAAGAACTCAAATCGATGCTGGGTGATCCTAACCTGGTAATTGTTGATGTTCGAAGGGGTATAGACTGGAAGGACAGTGAGTATAAAATAAAGGGTGCTGTTCGCGGTAATCCTGATCCAAGTAAGGTTGAATCCTGGGCCGGGAGTTATGGCAGAGACAAAACCTTCGTTGTTTACTGAGCTTGACCCAATGAACACACCAGTGCCCGTGCGGTACTGAATCTAAAGGATGAGGGATACAGCAAAGCCTATGCCTTAAAGGGCGGTTGGAACGAGTGGCTTAAGGCCAAGTATCCAGTTGAAAAAAAGTAACCTATCAATCCCGCAGAACACCGTTCAATAATGCTTCCCCAGCAGAGAGCCTTTTCAACCAGGCAAGATGGACTAGGCACGGGGAACCTGAGCGCGACACGGTGAAACGGCGAGACGGATTTTTCAGCTGGCAGCGGGCAACAGGCAGCAGGCAGAAGTCGGAAGTCAGAGGTCAGAAGACAGATATCTTTGTATTTCTAAATCCGAAATCCGCAATTCGCAATCCGAAATTATTGAAGTTCCTGGTAAACGACATCGTGCCCCGCTTCTTTCAAATTCAATACAGCCCTCCTCAGATTTTCTCCCTTAACCAGTAGGTAATCGGTTTCGTAAGTGGATATGACAAAGATGCTGATATCGGCCTCAGCCAAAGAAGAAGTCAAGGAGGCAAGAATCCCAACCAAGGAGAAGTCTAGGGGACCCCTCACCATAATGCAGCGCCAGCCTTTGTCACACTCAACACCGTGGGGCACACGTTCCTGAGAGCATACAAGAGAGAGTTCGTTTTTTGTGCGAGTAATGGATAAAAAGTCTCCTGCCAGCACCCAGGAAGGAGTATCTGCCTGAGGGTCAAGTCGACAAATAGAATAAACATCCGGAAGTAATTCGAGGGTTAGGTTACTGCGGTCCATGCCTTTCTCCGTCACTAGTAGGCCATTCATGGAATATCCGGGCTAGGGCTTATCTTACGGTTACTGTTTACCATTCCCCGGTAAATCCACAAAACATTAAATTGATCATTGAGGTGGAGCTTGGTAAGATCAGGCTAACTTTATTACCAAAAATGGCGAGTACTGGTAACGATTGTTGTCGCGGACGGCGGCCTTGCCGCCGAGATTACCGGTGGCTTAGATTAGTCAGTATCCAACCGGAAATCCAAGATTCCCGGATAGAGCGGTCAGCATTCAGTCCCGCCTAGGCGAGATCAGTCTAACATGTTGTATTCATATGTTTTTTGTTGATGACTGAGCGCTGATAGCTAATCGGGCTCATCTGAAAACGGTAGTTTTCGGATGAGCACTAGTTAGTGAGGAGAAGGCATGATTCCCACAGAGGAACTCAAAAGGTACGAAATCTTTGCCGAAATGGACCTCACCGAGCTTAAACTCCTGTCCGCCATGGCGGCGGAAAGACGTGCACGGGAGGGTGAGGAGCTCATAAGAGCAGGATCTCCAGCCAGGAATCTCTATGTATTGCAAAAAGGTGGGCTGATGGTGGCCTTTCCAGACGGCCGGGCAATTACTTTACACAAGCCGGGAAGAGTGGTGGGGTGGTCAGCTTTGGTGAGCCCCACTCACTACACAGCATCGGTGACCTGCCTAACGGATTCCACCTTGATCGCTTTTCCCGGCAGCGAACTGTTGCGGTTGGTCCAGAGGAACGTTGTATTTGGAACAAAGATCATGAGGAAAATTTCCGAAGTTCTGAGCAGACGGCTTCCCTTTTTACAAGAAAAGGACAAGAAGCTGCTGAGACAAAGGAGTTGAACCCATGGGCGGGTTTTCTGCAATAGGTGCTGGAAATGGCTGGATAATTTCGGCGCTAGGAATTTCGGTGGTTTTTTTTGGGTTGGCCTCCTTGGCTTTCATCATTTCCTATTTCCCCCGCGCAATCAGTTGGTGGAACGATCACGCCCAAACCCCTAAACATTTATTCCCTTTACTCAAGGGTCTTTTCAAGAAACGCAGAAGGAAAGAGGAACTACTTTTGGATGCCCGGGGAGTCCAGGAGCCAGGGGAGATAGATGACGCGGAAGAAGCCTTTAGATTGCTTACCGCTCATATGGGTGAGCCATTCGAGCTGCCGCGGCTTATTGAGATGGCAGAACAGCGAGGCCTGGCACGGGTTTACTCCACCATCAATGGGTTGCTTGTAAGGGGCACCATAGTTGGCGGTGCTGATGGTCTGTTTCGTTGGGGGACGGCGACGGATAGCAAAAAATCGGTAGAAGGGGAAGAAGTCAAGTGAGGCATTGTCTGCCAAAGCGGCGAGTACTGAGTTGGAGTATTGAGGTAGTGGAGTAACTAACATTTCAAATCGCAAATAACGACGACTGAGGTTTCAGGTTTCAGGTGTCAGGTATTACTCTCTATTTTCTTTTCTCCTGACACCTGACACCCGGGACCCTTACATTCGGTGCTTGGAACTTGATATTTTTCAATGCTCCACTAGCCCATTAGATCGGAGCCATGGCGACTGCATGAGGAATTTTCTATGGAACACCTACTTGAGTTCATCCAAAATACCGGGTTTGGTATGGCGGACTTTCGCAATTTCGTTATGATTGGAGTTGGGTTAATTTTCATTTATCTCGGCATTGCCAGACACTATGAACCTCTACTTCTCGTTCCCATCGGCTTTGGTATCCTGGTTGGCAATATCCCGGTATTTAAGGGGTTAGGTCTAGGAATTTACGAAAAAGGCTCGGTGCTCAACTATCTCTACTTTGGGGTACGACAGGGTATTTACCCGCCATTGATCTTTTTGGGCATTGGTGCCATGACAGACTTCTCTACTCTCTTGGCTAGGCCTAAGCTCATTTTGTTGGGCGCCGCCGCCCAGTTAGGTGTATTTATGACCTTTCTCGGAGCGTTGTTTCTGGGTTTTCTGCCGAAGGAGGCTGCTTCAGTTGGTATAATCGGCGGTGCCGACGGTCCAACCGCCATCTTCTTGTCGGCTAAGTTGGCCCCACATCTGGTTGGCCCCATAGCCATTGCCGCCTATTCATATATGGCACTGGTGCCGGTCATTCAACCGCCCATAATGAGGCTGCTTACGAGCCGGAAAGAACGCTTAATAAGAATGAGTGATCCA
>JAJDNB010000008.1 GCA_022340905.1 Deltaproteobacteria bacterium
CGGCCTGGCTTTTAGCCCATTGGTAGGATTCCACACTCAGGTCCACATCCAAATGAACCGCCTGCTTGAATAATTCCAGCAGCCCATTTGCTTCATCGTCCAACTTGTCAATGTCCACCATGAGCAGGCCACGCTCCACCCACATTCCAGGAGCAACTTCTTCCCTTTCAGGCTTGACCTCTTCCTTAACCTCAGAGGCAATCCACGCTCTCAATAATTTTTTGAAACGGCTGGCTATCAAGCCAATCTCGTAGAAATGTCCTTCCAGTTCCTTCATCATGACTTCAACGGCCAGAAAATCGCCCTGATCTTCATAACCCAAGCTATGCGCCACTTCCCGCTGTGCCTCGTACTGCAACTGGGTTTCCTGGTTCCTATTGAGGAGCTGGAGGTGATTTCTTACTCGCAGCAGGAACTTTTCCGCTTGTCGAAGGGCTGCATGATTATCTGAATTGAGATTGTTGGTTTCAATCCATCTCTCGTCGCCGTCGAGCAAATAGCCGGCCCAACGGATGCGATTTAGCTCGCCCAGCCCCCCACTGCTGTATTCCAGATCTGGCTCGAGGATAAATGATGGGTCTTGTTGTCGGTCTTTCCTCTCCACCCACTCATCCAAGAAAGCACGAACTGATTGCCGGTTTCTTTCCGAGTCAATTTTTTCCATCAAAGACAGCCGAAGGTCATCCACCAACTCGCGAGAGCCGCTGATAAAACGGCTGTCGAGAAGACTGCTCAACCAGTCAAAATTACCCAAGCAAAGCTCCACGACATCATCTACGTTGACTACCTCAGACTGAACATCCCAACCGGCTTGTTCGAGAGGCTGGACGATGCCTGTCTGCCAAATATCTTCATCAAAGGGGACTTCAGAGGCTTGCAAGAAGAGTAGAGTTATTGGCGAAAAGGGGCCGAGTTGACGTCGCCCGTACTCTCCAATGGCCAAGACCGCTCCGTAGCGGCGGATTTCCAGGGAATGGAGATCACTGCGGTTGGTCAATCTATTGTAGAGAGAAATAACTGCCACGTCGATCATGGCGGATATTCTTCCCGGATCCCCTAGTTGCTCGACTTCTTTAAGTTTTTTTCTCTGGTTGCTGAGATGGGCTACGATTTGTTCCATGATGGGAGATGTTCCTTCGTATTTCTTAAGGAAAATGGTTTTGGGCATGGGGCATAGAGCATGGGGAAAAACAGCTGGCAGCGAACAGCTGGCAGCAGGCAGTGATGAAGACTAGGCAGCGAATGCTAGCCTGGTCTTCTTAATCTGGATCCTGGATATCCGCCTATGGCGGATTCCGCGATGACGTCTTGCTGCAGGCTGGAACGGCTGCCCTACTGAATTCTGGATTCTGACACCTGTCTCTTAGCCTCTGTCTATTGGATACTTGGCCCTTTGCCTTGTCAAAGTTTTTATTATACCGATATTTATCTAAAAAGAACAATCTTCTATTGGAAGGAAGGAATAGGGAAGTCGTAGAAGGCGTAGAAGTCGTTCAAACCGTTCAAGCCGTTGAAATCGTGAATTCGTTAATTGGTCAATTGGTCAAATCGTCAAATCGTTGCCTCGTCATTGAGGCCATTCATAACCATTTGACTAGTAGACAAATTGACCATTTGACTTGCTGTCGTCCGTCCTCTGTCATCTGTCGTCTGACCATCTGCCCTATGCTCTTAGCCCTACCCCTACTTCCTCCTCCTGCCAGTCTGTTCCCCATTCCTCGCGAGCAGCCGACTCTTTAGCCAAAACATCAAGTTGCACGGCCTGCACCTTGCGATAGACTTCCTTGTAGCTCTTCTTCTGGCCGTTTACCCTCAAAAGATCATTCTGGATTGAAATGCCGAAAAGTCTTTCGTTTTCCTCCAGGTATGGGAGAATTAGTTCCCAGTCAGCCGGACTCAGGTCGACAAACTCACCCCCGTTCAGCTGATCCTCCACCACTCGATCGTAAGGATCCCTCAAGTAAATAGCGCCTCCAGAGGCCAGGGAGAAAAGGTTGGAGCCTGGATAGGGGGTGGCCTGATCGATAGCGTTCCCCTCCTCATCAAGCTCGATGCCGTTCAAAATCACAAAGCCTCCGCCATGCAGCGGATCACCAGCCATGAAAGATTCCGCCAGGTAGTCCAAACAGCTGCCGTTTATCACCACTCGAGGACGACCCACCGCATTGATCAACGGTCGACCTGCTGCGTTGCCCATCACGTATACTTCTCCACCTTTGGCACCATACATGAAGGTCTGGCCTACATCGCCGTAAACAACCAGTTTGCCGCGCTTCATGATCTGGCCCAACTGGTCCTGGGCGTTGCCGTGTACATAAATGGCCAGGCCGTCGATGCCTGAGGCGAGGTAGTCCCCGGAACTATCGTATACATCTATTCTGACGCCGTCGGAATCATTTCCCAAACCGCAGCCGCAAAACCGCTGCCCCTTATAGCCGTAACAAATGAATTGTTTCCACCCCAGTTTGTATGCGGCGCAGACAAGGCGCGAATCACAATCTTCTCCCTCGGGTGGAAACTCTCTGGCGTTCACTACCAGAATCTTTTCATTCCCCTGAGGAGGTCTCAGGGTATGGCGACTCCTCCAGTCCAGGTAACGATAGGCGGAGGTCGAGTTTTCAGTTAGCCTGGGTGAGCCGCCGAAAATATTTGATAAGCTCTCCCGAATGATGTGCAACACTGAACTGCGCTTTTTGTCTCCAGTGGGAAAGTGGCGGTCATGCAGATGGGTTAAAACTTCGATGGCCCTTGCCTTGGCCCCGTCGCTCCTGTTACCACGTTTTACCAACTCTCCACAGAAATGGCTGAGCGAACTGTAATCCCATTCAGCTAGATTCTTGACACAATAGTTTTTCAAATCAGCAGTATCGGCTGCTGCCAATCCCTCTTTCACCGCCTGGGCGATTGCCGCTGCCTGCGTCGAAGGCGCCAATTGAGCAGTTATATCAAGGGGGATCTTGTTCGGTGATGTCTTTACTGTTTCGCCGAACTTGTTGGTGCAGACGAGCTGTTTGGAGCCGTCTCCCTTGCCAGAGTCGCTTACGGTGAAAATAAAGGCGCCGCCGTCGGTGGCGCTGCCACCGCGAGCGTTCCAGTACCTATCGGCGATGGGGCCGAAGCGACTGTCCTCTGTGGCCAAGCTCTGCAAGGTGGCGTCGATGGCTTGCTTTTCCGAGCAAATCAGGCCTATTTGCACTTCTCCTTCCTGCAGGGCAAACACCTGAGGCCTCAGCATGGAAGTGTCGGTGATGCCGATTAACTGAATGTGGTTTTCATAGGGGTTGTTGCGGGCAATAATAAAAAACCAGGGCCCGTCTGGGGAGTTATGAATGTGCGCTGACTGGATGTATCGATAGATTCTTTGTTTCTCAGGCGACAGCCGGTCGAAGTCATACTCGGTGGTAGGAGCCATAGCCTCGATAATGTACTCCAGTGGATATCTGAAGGTCCGATTCCATAGGTCAAAGAGCAAGATGGAGACCTCGGTGTCCGTCAAAAATTGCGGGAAGATGTTATGCTGTTGCAGATATTCGGTGACCGCGTGATAGTTGGCGAAGTCACCGTTGTGAACCAGGGCCTCGTCCAAACCGATGAATGGATGGGCGCCGCCAGGGTGCCAGACCCGGCCCTTGGTGGGATATCGCTGGTGAGCAATCCAACCGTGTGCCTTGAAGTCCTCCAGCAGATAATACTGGGCGACCTGCTCGGCATAACCGACGATCTTCAAGATCATGATATTGCGACCGTGCGACAAGACAAAAGCCCGTTGCTCTCCCAAGGACGCATAGAATTGCTGGTTGAGACGAAAAGTATTTTGATAGATGAATTCATCCTCGGCCCTTCGAGGATCAAGATCCTGAAATTTTTTTTCCTCAATGAACTTGTCCAAAACATCTCTTTTTACCCGGACAAAATAACGGTATACGTCGGGAGGTCTGACCTCCAACCCTTCCACTTCTCGATAGTCGTCCAGGGTGGGAATTCGCTCGGATTTATGTACCTCCAAAAAAGGCTCGATGCTGGCTTTCTCCACTTCCGGGCGGGCTTTAGGATCTAGCAGTGCCACCTGAAGCAGATAATGGGTGTCAACCACTTCTTGGCTTACCCCCAAATCCTGCGCTGATAGGCCTACTGCGGCGATGCCGCCTCCTTTGCCGTTGCCGCGGTTGTGCATTTGAACCGAAGGTTCGAAAATGTGGCGACCCCTGATGGGCACCGACGAGATAAACCCGGTAACCCCGCAGCCTCCCTCTTCCGCAGCCTTCTTAGTTGGTATATCCCCATGGGGCAATTCCGCCCTGGAGGAAAGAATTCTATCAACCATATCTTTACCAGAGTCGTGCATAAGTCCCTCGTCTTCTCGTCCTACTTAAACTAAAGCTTCATGATGTAAGTTTAAGCATGGGGCATGGAGCATAGGGTTTTAATTTCGAAATTCGAATTTCGAAATTCGAAATTTTTTGTCGTCTGTCCTCTGTCGTCTGTCGTCTCACACCATGCTCTATGCCTACTGGCTTCTGGATGGTCTCAAATAATCAATTGCTTCCGTGGGGCCGGCTTGTACTTCGCTCTTTCCTCTTCCTCCAAGTAGTCGAGATGTACCAACAGATCGCTCCGGCCCACCAATTCCTTAAAACTCCGTAGTCCGTATTGCCTCAAAATCTCGCACCACTGCTTGCGCCAGGCCGTGTACATGTTGACGATCCTGTGCTCGGACCATTCTTCACTGATCATGTATCCCAACTCTCTATCGGTTGAGGCAATGCCACGGGCACAACCGCGGCCGCTTTCGCAGTTGCCGCAGCGGACGCACTCAAGGGCTACCAACTCAGCAGTGCCGATGACCGCACCGTCCGCCCCCAGGGCGATCGCCTTGGCCACGTCCATGGCACTGCGAATCCCACCGCTGGCAATCAAACAGATCTGATCTCGAACGCCCTCCTCCATTAAGAACTTGTGGACCTTGGGGATAGCGTACTCTATGGGCATGGCAATGTTTTTCTTGGCAATGTCCGGCGCCGCCCCGGTGCCGCCATAGCTGCCATCCAGGTGGACAACGTGTGCTCCCGCGTAGTAACTACCCACCGCCACCATGTCCACGTCTGTGGGAGTCGAGACTTTAACGGAAACCAGCACCCGAGGATTGATCTCTTTGACCCAGTCCACGTGTTTCTTGTGATCCTCCACCGAATAGACCGAGTGGAAGGGAAAGGGAGAAAAGAGGGCATTCCCCACAACCGTCTCCCGCATTGCTGCCACCTCGGGGGTCACCTTGTCACCCAACAGGTGTCCTCCCAATCCGGGCTTGGCGCCCTGGGCGTATTTAAACTCTACCATGGGCGCATAAAGGATGGTTTCCTCCCGTACTCCGAACAACCCGGTTGCCACCTGGGTGATCACGTGATCGGCATAGGGAACCAGTTCCTGCGGATAGCCGCCTTCTCCGGTGCAGGTCAGAGTATTCAAGCGCTTTGCCGCCCTGGCCCTGCCGACCATGACCGGCAAGGCTGTGGAGCCATAGGACATGCCCCCGCCATAGCAGGGAATGGAGATGTTTTTGTCAAGCCGCCCATCGTTGCGCTTGTTGAGCTTAACGCTGGTATCAATTTCCTCATCGCTAATATCCAAATAATCTTTGGGATCGGGCAACCTAAAGCGAATCTTGTCGAAGCCGCCACCGGAGTTACCGAGATCGTACTCCAGGTCAACCACCGGTAGGTTGCCGGTTTCTGCCATTTCCCAGTGGGCTATTAACATCTCAGCAGTCCAGCGATAATCACCAAGGGTTTCCAGGATCGGATTGAGCCCCAAGGTCAGGGCCTGCTCCGGACAACGATCCACGCAATAAAAATCATTTTCCTTGCAGCTGAAACCAATGCATTTATGCGATTTCGGCCGCAACGGCTTGGAGTAATTCTCGTACCTAGGATGCACCCCGTAGGGGCAGAGCTCGGCGCACAGACCGCAGGAGATGCAGCGAGAGTTTCTCCTGATGATATATTTACTAATGGTATGGCGAAACCGGGTGGGGGTCTGCGCGGTTTCTGCCGGCTGGTTCTTTTCTTTGTTCGTCTTCATATTCTATCCCAACCCTGACGGCTTCGTAAAAAGTCCATTTCCAGAATGCCATCCCTTAATCCCCTCTTCCCCAGGGGAGAGGGTTAGGGTGAGGGGAATTTAATCGCCTAGCGCAAAGAGCCGATAAGATGTCTTTTTCGCTATCCGCTTGGCGCTATGCGCCATGCGGATTTTCACCCCCACCTTAATCCTCCCCCTCAAGGGGGAGGAGATTTTTTTGAAGATTTTGCAAGCTCCGACCTTTGGTCGGAGAGTTTCACTAAATAGTCACTCCTGATACTTTTCTTTCACCAAATATAGGCCCGAAGCATTCCCTTTCCAAGTCCTCGAAGGACATGGAACGGCCTACTTCACCTCGCAGTCTCCGGGCCTCGCGAATGCCCATGGCGCCCATCACCTCAAGCAACTGGTTGCGCCAAGCGCCTATCAGATTCATGATCCGCTGACTGCCCCACTCAGGCTCTACGGCCTCAAGTTCCACGGGACAGGACTTGCCCTCCAAACAGCGGTTACACAGCCAGCACTCGAGGGCGATCAACAGCGGCGTATCCACGGTGACACCGTCGGCCCCGCAGATGATCGCCTTGGCCATGTGCTCGGCCATGGCGATGCCGCCGGAGAACAATAGGTTTATCTTCTGCCTGATGGAATTTTCCACCAGAGTGAGATGAACTTCTCTGATCATCTCCTTGAGAAAGCGCGGTTTTTCCGTATCCAGTTCATTGCCCCGATCGTCTCCGTAAAGGCGGAGGGTATCTACTTTTGTATGTGCCAACCGCAGGGTTCGGGACGCTGCCTTGTCATTGAGCGGAATGGATACCCCGATAATCAAATCGGGCCGTAAAGAGCGCAGCTTGTCGAACTCTTTTTCAATGCCAGATTCATAAGCCACTTCCACCATGCGGCTCTTGACCACAAGATCACCGAAATCCTGGTAACTGGCCTTGGTCAGACAGGGAACCAGGCTGTCAGCGTAGGGTAAGAAACTGTCACTGTAATCTTCTGCTTGGATGAACAGCATCCCACCCAGCAGATGCGCCGCCCTGGCCATGGCCAACAAGACCTTTTCGCTCAGAACTCCGAAGCTTGGCTGCTTGAACAGCACGGGTATAGGCATCTCCAGAATGGGGGCGACCTGCGATGCCAGGGACATGTCCTCGTTGAACGTCAGCCGCGTTAGCCTGCGGGAGAGTTCGATACAGGTGTTGATGTATTCGCGTCCGTGGATGCCGTCTCTGGTGGGGCGGACTATCTCCGACATGTCTGTCCACATAGAGTCAAACCCATCACCGGCAAAGGGACCGCGATAGCCTGCCCCCGAGACCGGAATCTTGCCAGTGTGGGCCTGATACCAGAGCCGGTGGATGATCTCGGAACGCCAGTAGTCGTCACCCAGGGTGCGGTAGTCCGGATTGATCACCCTGGAGAAGATACCTTTGGTGCACTCCTGCACACAGCGAAAACAGCTCTGACAGGCATAAAGGTATTCCGGCTCTTCCATGGAGCTCACGTGTATATAGTCATTTTCGAAAATGCCATAGACGCATTTCTTCTTGACGCACTCTTTGCAGCTCCCAGCACAGTCTTCCCGAAATTCTACAGTGGAGTATTTACCGAAGGGTTGAAAGCGCGGAGGAGT
>JAJDNB010000013.1 GCA_022340905.1 Deltaproteobacteria bacterium
TGGAACGAGGACGCGCTCATTGTCTTCCGGGCTCTCCAGGGAACTGGTGCTGGCTCCTTGATGCCCATTGCCCTGGTTGTAATCTTCGAGGCTTTTCCTCCCGATGAGCGAGGCCTTGCCATGGGAGTTTACGGCGTGGCCGCCACCTTTGGTCCTGCTGTCGGCCCAACCCTAGGGGGTTACCTCACGGAGCACTTCTCCTGGAAAGCCGCATTCTATATTAACGTTCCCATAGGTATCCTGGGGATTCTTCTGGCTGCGGTAATCCTCCCTCCGGGTAAAACAAGAAAAGGAATGCGCTTCGATAAGTGGGGTTTCGTCACCATGGCCGTCTGCCTGGGTTGCCTGCTCACCGCCTTGAGTCAGGGGCAAAGAGAGGGATGGACATCATCTTATATACTTTCCCTTTTAATCGTTGCCACCCTCAGCGGTATCGCCTTTCTCTGGATCGAGCTCCGGGTATCTCAACCATTCATTGATCTAAGCGTTTACAAAACCTTTTCCTATTCTATGGGAACCATGGTTTTCATCATTCAGGGGGTTGGTCTTTTTGGATCCACCTGGCTCATTCCCCTTTTCTTTGAACACATGCTGGACTATACGGCACTCCAGGCCGGTCTGCTGATGCTCCCCATGGCGCTCGTTGTGGCAGCGGTGCTACCCCTGGCCGGGCGGATGGCCGACCGCATGGATGGACGGATCCCCATTACCCTAGGGGTCTTGTTCTCAGCAGCCTCCCTTTACTGGCTTTCTTTTGTCGATCTGAGGACGTCAGCAATCACAGGCGTCTGGATGTTGATACTGCGGGGAATCGGCCTTGGCTGTATCTTTGCGCCATTAATGAGTCTTTCCCTGAAACGGTTGCCGCCGGACAGGGTGGCGACAGGATCCGGCTTGATGACCGTTTCCAGGCAGTTGGGAGGTGCTTTCGGGGTGGCATTCATAGGGGCCATGTTGGATCGCAGGGAAATCTTCCACAACTCGCTTTTTGCTCAGGCTCAAAGTATGGACTCCTTTGCCACGACCAATTTTCTCAAGCATCTCCAAGGACTTTTTGAAAGGGCGGGAAGCGTGGAGAGCGTGGCATATCACAAGGCCCTGTCAGTATTGCACCTGTTGGTGAAAAAGGAAGCAATGGTTGCCGCCTTCGATGATTGCTTTCTTATTGCGGCATCTATCTTCCTGCTGGCCCTGGTTCCGACCTTTCTTCTGCGGCTGAAGGAGAAATAGGCAGAAGGAGAAATACAACACCCACCACCAACCTCCATGGTTTCTGTTCGATCCATTCTCCCCCTCTTATAAACTATTACCCATTTGTTACCGGGTAATAAATGGGTAAATTTACCCAAAAGCTACCCGGTAACGTTTAGGTAAAAAATCTAACTTACTTTAAGGTTTAAAACGATTAGGCGGAGGGTGGGTTTGCTTGGGTATCATTTTTGCTTGAACAACAGGGTGAAGGAGAAAAGAACCATGGTGTAAGGATACTTTTGGGGCAAGGGGGAAGCCAGATGAAAAAGATACTATTGCTCATTACATGTTTTCTGGTTGCAGGATGTGCTGTCCGTGATTTCGTACCATCGGGATACTCGTTGCGTGCGTCCTCAGGGACTCCATTCAGAGTTAAAGACAGGGTGTGGGTTTACAATGCTACTCCCAGTAGAGTGGAGAAAGTGAGTTTCAATCTGCAATCGGATCTCAGAGACTGGGGAAACCAATTGGTCTATGGTCTCAAGTATAGTCTCAGGCACAGAGGTGCAGAGATGGACCGTAGGGCAAGAAAGAAAATAAGTATACAAGTAACACACGCTGAGGTAAAAAATAAGGTACTTAAGTATAATGCCTATATGGAGTGCACGGTAAAGTTAGGAAACGGCTATTCAAAAAAATTTACTGCTCACCACAGCGCTCAAGTTGACAAAGATGCCTGTTCGGGTCTTTTACCCGTTGTTATCGAGAAAATAATGTCAAATTCTGCCGTGGTGAGATACTTGACTGCGGCCTAGAGGAAAAACGTCGTGGCAGGGACTTGGGGGAGGAAGAATGGGGAAGACGAACAGAGAAATTGATACCAAGCTTATTCATGCCGGTGAGCCAAACCCTCTCATTCAGGGGGCGGTCAGCATTCCCATCTTCCAGTCATCGACCTTTGAGTATGGTGGACAGGAAAGCTACCATGATTTGCGCTACATTCGGTTGAATAATACTCCCAATCATGTTGCCCTTCATGAGAAACTGGCGGCTCTAGAAAATGGGGAGGCGGCAGTAGTGAGCGGTAGCGGCATGGCGGCCATATCTACAACACTCCTTGCTTTACTCTCCGCTGGAGATCATTTTCTCGCCCAAGACTGCCTATATGGCGGTACTCACGATCTCATCACCAAAGATCTACCTGCCTACGGGATCTCATCCGATTTCATCTGTGGTAAAGATCCTAACGCCTGGAAAAAGCTACTGCGCCCAACTACCAAAGCTGTCTACGTGGAGAGCATAACCAATCCTCTGATGCAGGTTGCCAACCTCAAGGGGATAGTAGAATTTGCCAATGAACACCGACTGTATTCCATTATCGACAACACCTTCACCAGCCCGATTAATTTCCGCCCTCTGGAACACGGTTTTGATCTTTCAATCCACAGTTGCACCAAGTACCTGAATGGCCACTCCGACATTGTAGCGGGGGCAGTGATCGGTCAAGAAGAACTAATCACCAAGATAACCCACAAGCTCAATCACCTTGGAGGCACTCTCGATCCACACGCCTGTTTTCTTCTCCATCGCGGCATCAAGACCCTTGCGGTGAGAGTGAGACAACAGAATGCAAGCGCAATGGAGATCGCTCAGTTTCTCGAGAGCCGACCGCAGGTGGAAAGGGTACACTACCCCGGGCTTTCCAGCCATCCGCAACACCAGCGAGCGAGGGAGCTCTTCGACGGCTTTGGGGGCATGTTGAGTTTTGAGTTGAAGGGAGATGTAGAAGTGGCAGAACGCTTCATCCGGAATACCACTATTCCCATCTGCGCTCCGAGCCTTGGTGGGGTTGAGTCCCTCATTACCCGGCCGGTTACAACTTCCCACGCTTGTCTCAGCCCAGAAGAATGTAAACAGGTTGGAATCTCTGAAAGCCTGATCAGGCTGTCTGTGGGCCTCGAGGCGACGGCAGACATTATCTCGGATTTCGATCAGGCTCTGCGAACTATTGAGTAGCGAAAAGGCGAGATTGAATGGCAGTATGACATCGAAGCTCTATTTGGATATTTTGCCCCAGCCGGACAATTCCACTTGCGGGCCCACCTGTCTGCATGCCATTTACCGTTATTTCGGCGACGAGATTCCTCTACACCAGGTTGTTTCCGAGATACCCCAGATAGAGACCGGCGGAACACTAGCTGTCTACCTTGCCGTACATGCCTTGCGCCGAGGATATAGTGCCGCTATCTACAGTTACAACCTGCAAATTTTCGATCCCACCTGGGCTGACGCCAAGAGCGAAGATATTGCCGAGAAGCTGAGGCTTCAGTCTTCCTATAAGAAAGACGATCCCGGACTCAAAATCTCCACCCAAGGCTACCTCGAATTTCTGGAGCTTGGCGGTGAACTCCGTTTCGAAGTTCTCAGTGCGGGCTTGATCCGTAGATATTTAAAACGCTCCTTACCCGTATTATCAGGCTTGAGCTCCACCTATCTCTACAATTGCGCCCGAGAATACTCTGAAGGCAACGATCTCCACTTCGATGATACCCGCGGCAAATCCATGGGGCATTTTGTAGTCCTCGCCGGCTACGACAAACAAGATCGCACCGTTCTCGTTGCTGACCCATTTCTGCCGAATCCAGTGGCTTCCGGGCAATACTATCGGGTCAACATATTGCGACTGGTTTGCGCCATAATGCTGGGCACTCTCACCTTCGACGGAGATCTCCTTATTCTCAAACCTGCCGTCAAGAGAAAAAGGCGGGTTATCTAGAACCGGCTGGCATACCTCCTTTGCATTAAACATCCTAAAGTCCGTCTTACCTAGTTCTCTTTCCATAACTCTTCGTAATACCAGATAAATATCGAAAAAAATTTTTAGGGAACAGTCCAAATTACGCTTGACTATTTGGTCAGACACGAGTATATGGTCACAACTGACTACTTAGTCGTTTTTGGTTATATGGTCGTTTCTGGGGATATGGTCAGTTTTGGCCTAAAAATTGCTTGCTGTGCAACTGCAAGCGAAAACCACAATACAGAGGTCACGCTTTACGCAGGAACCATTTTTGCCTGTCAGGTGGAATATGGGAGAAAAGAGTGCAAAAGCAAAGGTGAAACCAAAGGCACGCCAGAGGAGGCGCGTCAAGGCGACTCGTCTCAAACTACTCAACGCCGCCCGGGATATGTTCGCCGAAAAAGGATTCGACAGCACCACCATCGATGACATCACCGAGCGGGCCGATGTAGGCAAAGGCACTTTTTACTATCATTTTACCGACAAGCAGGATCTTATTGCCGAGCTCATCAAGAACATGACGGACGAACTGATCGACAGTATGGATAAGCGCTGCGAAGATACCGTCGATCTGCCCGCCCTGCTTGACGACATCATCAAGATTCACATCGATTTCTTCCGCAATCGCTGGGAGGACTTCGTCCTCTATTTTCAGGGATTGGCTGGGTTGAAGCTCCAGGAGAGTTACTCGGGACTCGAAGAGCCGTTCCTCACGTATCTCGAATCTATCGAGAACCTGGTGGATTCGGTTATCAAGCACCGGCTGCCCCCGCCGCTCCTTCGTCGTTTCGGCTGCGCGGTGGCGGGGTTTGTTTCCGGGTACTACTCCTTCGCCGTCATTTCCACTGAAGACGAGGACGTGGACAAGGCCCTGGTGGAAATGCGCGGCGCCTTCGTCTCCAGTCTTACCAGATTTATTAATGAGGCACTGCCAGTTGAGAAGACCAAGGTTGGTTTGGAATAAGAAAGGAAAGGGAAGATTTGCGCTTGACGGGCTGAAACAGCACAACGAGGAGGATACAGAGCATGGAAAGCGCGCAACTATTAAACCTGAGTATCATTGATAGAGCACTGCAGGAAAATGTTTGGGGCATTTCATCGAGCATAGACATCTACGAATGCGATCCGGAAACTATCCGAAGCGCAGAAAAGATTCGCCAGTTTGTCATAGAGCTTTGCGATCTCATAGAAATGAAAAGATACATGGACACCCTTGTAGTCCACTTCGGCGAGGATGAGAAGGTGGCGGGATTTTCCATGGTCCAGCTCATCGAAACTTCTCTGATCTCCGCTCACTTTGCCAACCTCACCAACACCACCTATCTCGATGTTTTTAGCTGCAAACCCTACGATCCCGGTGTTGTGGCTGAGTTTGCCCAGAAGTTCTTCGGTGGAAAGCGTTGTATCACTAGTTTTAATTTAAGGCGGTAAGCATGAGAAATATTCGCATAGTCTCAGATTTGGAAGAGTGCAGGGCTATTTGGCAAGCGGTTATGCCCTCCGACTATTTGACGGACCTCTGGGAAGTGCGTGCGTCCTTCCAGCGACACTTCGACAACCGGCCCCATTTTATCGTTGCCCAGAACGGTAATGATATCTTGGGGTTGCTTCCTCTGAGCTGGATCGATGAGAACGGGTGCTACGGCTTCTTCCCGGGAGAAACCTGGCAGGGTAAGACCTGGCTGGAGCAGAACAGGATCATCTGTAATGGCATTTATGGCGTAGGAGATCTCCTTTCGCACTGCCCGCAACCCTACCATCTCCGTTACTTGACGCCTCTCCCCTATCTCCCAGCGGGGGAAGAGATTGTAGACGAAGTTGGCTATCTGTTTATCCCTCCAGATCACGGCTACGATATGTCCAACTACCTTGGAGAATTTTCCCGCAAATCAAGGAAGAACATTCTCCGGGAGATAGCCGCCATAGAGAGCCAGGGTGTTTCCTACAGGCACGACGACATCAGAGACTTCGAACTCATGGTTGAGCTGAACATGGAACGGTTCGGCAGTCAATCCTATTTCTATGATCCCCGCTTTCGGGAGAGCTTTCGGGCGCTGGCCAGGATGTTCCAAGATAAGGGGTGGCTAAGGTTTACCACGGTCTTAGTCAAGAATGAACCAGCGGCTGTAGACATGGGATGCGTCTACCGGGGAGTGTACACTCTCTTGGCCGGCGGAACCAACAGCCGCTACCTCGGAGTGGCAAAGCTCATTAATTTTCACCATATGCAGCGGGCCTGCGAGGAGAAACTGGACAGGGTCGACTTCCTCTGCGGTGATTTCAACTGGAAAAAACTATTCCATCTCACTCCCAGGCCCCTGTATCTAATGACGAATATTGTGGCAAAAGCCGCATAGAACAGGTCGCTCTTTATAGCCAGACAAGCATATGCACTCTTCACGAGTGGTGGTCGTTGGGACCACTTCAGATTATATCGAGCTTATCCGACGCCGCTATCCTCACCGGGCGTTGTTCTTGACCGACCCTGGGGAAAGGGCGAGGGCGAGTGAGGAAACTCCTGGACCGGCAGAGGAGATTCTCTGCGATCTCACCAATGCCACAGAGGTTTGCACGGTCCTCAACGATCACCTCCACCGCTACGCTCTTGCCCTCGACGGAGTTGCTTGTTTTGATTGTGAGTATTTGGCATTTGCCGCCGCTCTTGCCAAGGGCTATGGCCTGCCCTTCCCTTCTCCCTCGGCAGTGGCGCAGAGCCGCAACAAATTTCTCTCTAAAGAGGCGTGGAAAAAAGCCGGGGTTTTCTGCCCGGAAGCCGCCGTCGTGCGTCACCGGTCAGAACTATCACATTTCCTTGACTGGCTGGGTAAACCGGTAATTATGAAACCCCTTACCGGCTCGGGAGGCGAACTCGTTTTCCACTGTGGAGATCATAGTGATTGCCTACAAGCCTACGACATCATTCTCAATCGGCTCACTCAGGCTGGAGAAAACCGGTTGTATGGAAAGGACCCCGAAACTTCAGGGGATTTGAATCCCCTGCATGATGTGGTCCTTGAGCAGTTCATTCCCGGCCAGGAGTATAGCTGCGACTTCTTTTTGGAAAACGGACGTCTCGAGCTTATCCGCATGGCAAAAAAAATTCCCACTGTTGGAATTCAAGTGGGCGCAACAACGGCCGCCTACCTTGTACCTGCCGCACTCCCTGAGGAAATGCCTTCCCGCGTTTTCCTGGACCAACTTCACCGAGCGGCAACAGCCCTGGGCCTGGAGAGGGCTCTCTGTATGGTGGATTTCATCGTCTGGCAGGGTAAAGCTTATCTGCTGGAGCTCACGCCTCGGCCCGGGGGCGATTGTCTCCCCTGGTTGATCCAGCAGAGCTGCGGTCTCGACATGATTGGCTTGGCCCTCGATATAGCCCAGGGCCGGAATATCTCTACCCCTGTGAGGAAAAGCTGGAAAACCCTGGTAGGGTTGCGTCTTTTCGCCTCCCATGCTGGGGCAGTCAAGGAGATAGACGACGGGGATCTCCGGCGGGATCCAAGGGTGCAGGAGGTTTTGATCAAACGCAGGCCGGGACACAGGGTGATCCTGCCACCAAAGGACTACGATTCTCGCCTTTTCGGCCATGTGATTTTCACGCCAACGGTAAGTACTGGACTGGAGGCGGAATGCGCCGAACTGGCGGGTAAACTGAAAGTAGTAATGGAGAATGAAGGATGACCAATTCCACCATGGTTCTCCACAAGGCTGCCGAGATCCTTGAGAATGTCAGCCCTGTCCTTGAAGATGAAATCATTTGCGCCTACGTCCGTCCCTTCCTGACACGAAGGCAAGCCTTCTTGGACTTTTCGGCGCGGCATGGCACGCCCGTCTATCTTTTCGACGAAAATGTCCTGCTCCAGCGAGCACAGGAATTCACTACCACTTTTTCCCAGGAGATCCCAGGAATCCGTGCATTTTTCGCCCTTAAAAGCAACAACCATCCCGTTGTGGCCGAAAGTCTGGTGAAATTCGGCCTTGGCCTCGATGTCTCCAGTGGTCTGGAGCTCGAGACCGCACTCGGTACAGGCTGTGAACACATTCTTTTCAGCGGACCGGGAAAAACAAAGGCTGAGCTCGATCTCGCAGTCTCAAAGCCTGATGTGGTTACGGTGCTCATCGACAGCTTTGGCGAACTGGACCGGTTGGAACACGTTGCCAGGGGGCGAAATGTTGTGGTGCGGGCAGGAGTTCGCCTTACCACTGAGGAGAAGGGGCTCTGGCGGAAGTTCGGAGTGCCCCTGGCTGAACTGGAAAGTTTTATGACCAGGGCTGGAAAGCTCGAGCATGTCCGGTTGTGCGGGCTTCAGTTTCACACCAGTTGGAATCTCACGCCCTCGGCCCAAGTTTCCTTCCTGATTCGGTTAGGGGAACGGCTCGCAACCATGAATAGACAGCAGGCCAAGGCCATAGAATTCCTGGACATCGGCGGCGGCTATTGGCCGGAGCGGGGAGAATGGCTCCATTTTTCCGCTACTCCTCAAGGGCGCATTACCCACTCGGTCTCGCCGGATATAAGCCAGGCTGATCGCTACAGATATCCTGCCGAACCCTTGGAGAGTTTTGCCTGCAAGATCGGGCAAGCCCTGCGCCATCACATTTTCCCCCATGTCCGCTGCGAGGTATTTACTGAGCCAGGCCGGTGGCTGGTGAACGACTCCATGCACATCCTCCTGACCGTGGTGGACAAGAAGGCGGAGGATCTGGTCATTGTCGACGGGGGTACTAATATTGTTGGCTGGGAGCGCTTCGAAACAGACTATTTCCCGGTGATCAATCTAACCAACCCCAGCCTGGTGGAGCGAAACTGTTTTATCTTCGGGTCCCTCTGTACCCCCCACGATGTTTGGGGATACAGCTATCTCGGAGAGAAAATCGAGCCGGGCGACATTCTGATGATTCCCACTCAAGGTGCCTACACTTACAGCCTCAGACAACCTTTTATCAAGCCCCTTGCCCAAGTATTTCCCCTGTAAAGTTGACCCCACATCCTTAAACTCATCTTTTACCCATAAGTTACCGGGTAAGAAATGGGTAATTTTTTTTGAGGGATGGCTGGGCTGCCTAGGGTTGAGAAGAGGTGATAAGGTGAGGCTGGCTGGTTACTGTGGTTGTTTTTTTCTTGGACTTCCCTTCGGCTGCCAGCCTCAGTGGGAGAGCCGCTAGCACCAGGTCGCGTGCTTTCTTCTCATTCACTACTTCTTTGCCAGCGGACATAAGGTCTGTTGAATACGAAGGTACTGGCGAAAGTTGCCAGCATGATGAGGCTGAATACCATATCGCTCATGTGTAGATGCAGCCTGGTACCGCTCCAGGAGAAAAAGAGTATCATAAGAGTCAGTTGGATAAGGGATTTGATTGTTCTCAAGCTCGCCTTTCTTACCTGGGCCGTTCCCCAGATTACCACGGTGAAAAGTATGAGAACTCCCACTCCGACGGGACCCAGGTAGCTGAAAAATTTATCGAAATGGATCCAGTCCACCTCACTCACCAAGCGATATCCAATCAGGGCCACCAAAGCGTAACCTGTATGCTTGAATAGGGGAAACCTCTCGATCAAATGGATGAACACCCCCGCCACTAACCGCATGCAGAGAATACCAAGCATGCCGCCCATCAATATTACCCAGACTCTCTTCGATATCCCCAGGGCCGCCAGGATGCTGTCTATGCTGAAGGTTAGGTCCATCAACTCCACTCTGAGGACCGTGGCCCAGAAGCCTTTACCATAGGCGGTAATTTCCCCCCTTCCTGTCTGCCCGGCAAGGAAATGTTCATAGCCCAACCATAAGAGATAACCTCCACCAATGAGCTGCAAGGTCCAGAACTGGATCAGATAGGTTCCCAGGACAATGGCGACAACGCGGAAAAAGTAAGCCCCGAAAATGCCTGCGGTCAGGGCCCATTGCTGGATGGACATCTTCAGAAATCCGATTCTATAGAACCGGTCTCTGGGTAGATGACTGACCATAACTGCAAGCACGAGCGCATTGTCAAAGGAAAGTAGCCCCTCACTGAGCACCAGGTTCAGCATTACCAGCAAACCCGTGCCCGTGAAGAGAAAAGAGATTTCCTGCCAGGAGAAAAACCTCAGAAAATTATGATAGAAGCCGTTAAGGAGCTCCATCGTCATGTCCTGTCAAAGAAAGGTGGGACTATGCCTTATCCTGACTGTCCTGGCATTATCGCCTGGTGTAAATGAACTGAAACTTTCTTTCTGGGAGGCAAGAGGTGGATGCAAAGAAAGCTAGTTATGTGCACTTATAGTTTATAGTAATCAGATGAACGCCGTCGTTTGACCCGTGCCATACTTGAACCTATTATCCAACCCAAGATCAATACTCCGGCGCCACTGAGAAACCAGCGAAGGGCTCTGGAAGTTTTGAGCTTTCCGTAACCCTTTTCCAGTTCATCCAATTTGGCCTTGGTCTGACGGGCCTCATTCTGCAGGTTTTCATAGGCCATCTTCAGGTTCAAATAGTTGGTCGATGACTTTTTTAGCTCCTCGTAGTCGCTCTGCGCGGAAAGCAATTCGCTCTGTTGGCTGTCCATTTGCTTTTGGAGTTCGGTGCTTTTTTGCATCATTCGTTGGTAGTCAGTTCTTACTGTATTCAACTTGGTTCGCAACTGCTCGTTTTCCTTCTGAAGTCGTTCTGCCGTTTCCCGCCAGGGCGGACGTTCCGAGAGATAACGTCGCAGAATCCAGCCGGTGCGCCCATCCTCTAAAGTCACCTTGGCCCAGCCGTCTTGCTCACTCGTCAGGGTGACTTTAGTGCCTGGCCGCAGCATGCCGATAATGCGGTTATCCTGGCTGGTACCACTCCGCAAATTGGCCTCTAGAGTAGTATCGGAGACATAGAGCGTGTCGGCTGTATTGCCCGTTCCAGGTAACCACAAAGTGAGTAACAAGGTTAGGGCAAAAAGCCACAGTGTCTGTGCCATTAGTCTATTACTTTTCTTCATAGTCATCCCCATCCGGGCTAGATGATTTTCTTTGTCAGAGTAATTTGTTCATAATCTGGCAATAGTGGGGCCGGGCAACATTTTGTGCCAATATAGCGAATTTCTTCTACATATCAAAGAAATTCTTATAAATCTACACCTGGGATTGTCAAACAAGAGATGGCAGAAATAGAATTAACCTTTTGGAATATCAGTATTTTTTGGCGAAAACAGAGTTTCGTCTCTACGTTTTAGGTGGACCATGATAATTGAGAGAGCTGCGGGGGTCATGCCCGAGATCCTGGAGGCTTGCCCCAATGAGCCAGGCTGTACTTCCCACAGTTTCTGGCGCACCTCGTTGGACAGGCCGGGAATTTTCTGGTAGTCGAATCCGGCTGGAATCCTGATTTTTTCAAGATTTTTGAATTTTTTTACCTCCCTTTCCTGCCGCTGGATATAGCCTTGGTACTTGCACTGGATTTCAACCTGGTGGATTACTCGCTCCGGTAGTTGGCTAACTCTGCCCTCCAACTTCTCTAAGTCGCCGTAGGAGAACTCAGGCCGTTTGAGCAGTTGGGCCAGCGGCACGGCGGTCTCTAAAGGAGCAGATTTTTTCTCTGCCAAGAACTGGGTGACCTGTGCTGAGGGTTTGATCTTGGTTGTGCTGACCCTTTCTAGCTCTTGGGCAATCTGGCGCCTCCTCTCCTTGAGATCTTTGAAAGTGTCTCCGTCTATGAGCCCTAATTCGTGTCCCTTTTCCATGAGGCGGAGGTCAGCATTGTCCTCCCTGAGCAGGAGGCGGTACTCAGCTCGGGAAGTAAAAACCCGGTAGGGCTCTCTGGTACCCCGGGTGACAAGGTCATCAATCATCACTCCCATGTACGCCTCAGATCGATCGAGCACAAAGGGGGATCTGTTCTGGACCTGTAAAGCGGCGTTTACTCCCGCCCATAATCCCTGGGCTGCCGCCTCTTCGTATCCGGAGGTGCCGTTTATCTGGCCTGCCATAAAAAGGCCAGGCACCCTCTTGCTCTCGAGGGTTGGGAGCAGTTGGGTGGGTTGAACATAGTCATATTCAATCGCATAAGCAGGCCGCATGATTTCCGCTTTTTCCAGGCCTGGCACGGATCGAACCAGCTGCATCTGTAGCTCATAGGGCAGGCAATTTCCCGTGCCGCTCGCGTAAATCTCTTCTGTATCAAGCCCCTCAGGCTGCAAGATGATCTGATGTTGCTCTTTTTGAGGAAACTTCATTACCTTATCTTCAAGTGAAGGACAGTAGCGGGCCGAAACTCCTTTGATGACTCCGCTGTAAAGAGGGGACAAGTCAATGTTATTCTTGACGAGTTCATGGGTGCGCTGATGAGTGCGACCAATATAGCAAGAAATTTGGGGAAGAGTTATTTTTTCCGTAAAAAGAGAAAATGGACGAGGATTCTCGTCACCTTTTTGTTCAGTGAATTGGGAAAAATCAATACTACCTCGACGCAACCGGGCTGGAGTTCCAGTTTTCATTCTTCCCATCTGGAAACCGAGTCT
>JAJDNB010000019.1 GCA_022340905.1 Deltaproteobacteria bacterium
CTCCTGGATTCTTGATTCTTACTGCTGTCTCCTTGCTCCATGCCCTATGCTCCATGCTCTTTGCGAAAGGATAGAGGTTGCCTGAACTACCAGAAGTTGAAACAATCCGCCGCGGTCTGATTCCCAGGCTTGTAGGCTGCACCATTATACGCGTGGTGACCAGCAATCGTCGGCTTCGATTGCCGGTGCCCCGGGCGAAGCTCAAAGCCTGGGTGGAGGGAGGCCAGGTGAAAAGCGTTGATCGCCGCGCCAAGTATCTGCTGGTAAGGATGAACAATGGGGCAGTTTTGGTGCTGCACTTGGGGATGACAGGGCGATTGGCTTTTTTTACGAACGGGACTCCTAGAGGACCGCACGATCACATTCGTTTTTTCTTGGACAACAGCCTTGAACTGCGTTTTAACGATGTGCGGAGATTCGGCTCAATTCAGGTACTTGCTCCCGAGAATGAAAAACTACCCCAGATCTTTGCCGATCTGGGTGCCGAGCCCCTGGGGCCTAATTTCTCGGCCCCCTACTTGATGAAGATGGCTCGGAAAAGAACTAAGCCCATAAAGAATTTCCTCATGGATGCGAAAGTGGTAGTGGGCATTGGCAACATTTATGCAAATGAAATACTTTTCGTTGCCGGCATCAAACCCACTCGCGGTGTTGGGACGTTGACAAGGGCAACCTGGGAGAGGGTTGTCAGAGGTAGTAGGGAGGTACTTGAACAGGCTATAGCCTGTGGTGGTACCACTATTTCAGACTATGTGAACAGCAGCAACGAAATGGGTTATTTCCAGTGTGAGCTCAAAGTGTATGGTCGCACTGGAGAAGCATGTAAGAGCTGTGGGAGCATGATTTCCCGGGTGGTTCTTTCTGGCCGTGCCAGCTTTTTCTGCCCTTCGTGTCAGAAGTAAGATTTTTCGTTTCAGTAAGCAAGATTCCCTCTCCCCTTTGAGGGGAGAGGGAAAGGGTGAGGGGTGCCAAGATGAAAAGTCGCGCAAGAGCGCTTTGAAGAAACATGACTGATGCCGAGAGATTACTTTGGCGATCTCTTCGTGATCGACAATATGGGTGGATGGAAATTTCGACGCCAACATCCAATTCGGCCTTTCATTGTTGATTTCGTATGCGTGGAGAGAAGAATTGTAATTGAGGTCGATGGGGGCCAGCATGCCAGCACAATTCAGGCAGATACAAGTCGTTCTCGCTACTTGAGAGACAAAGGGTACAGAATTCTGAGATTTTGGAACAACCAAGTCTTAGAGGAGTCTGAATCAGTATTAGATATGATACTTGCTGCTCTAAATAATAATGCCCCCTCACCCCAGCCCTCTCCCCCCAACTAGGGGGAGAGGAGGACTTAATAGTTCAGTATCAAAAGGATAAAGGGGCGAGAGATCTTATGAAACGTCGGCGAACCTGGCGAAAAGGTCACATAATCCTGGTAAGCTTGATCCTGCTGGCAGGAATTGTTTGCGGTTCTGCAGCCGGAGCTTTCTTGACCCTCACCCACGATCTTCCGAGCATCCAGGAATTAGAGGATTTTCGCCCCAGTTCCGTGACCACCGTGTTGTCTGCGGAAGGCCAGGTTTTGGGTGAATTTTTCGTGGAAAAACGGGTACCGGTGGAACTGGAGGAAATTCCACCGTACCTCAGGGAGGCCGTCGTGGCCACGGAGGATCGACGTTTCTACGAGCACGCCGGCCTGGACTGGCGTGGCATTGCTCGTGCCGTCCTCAAAGACATTCGCGCAGGTCGTTTCAAAGAGGGGGGAAGTACTATCACCCAGCAATTGGCCAAGGTATTGTTCCTCAATCCTGAAAAAACTATTCAGAGAAAACTGAAAGAGGCCATCCTAGCCCTGCAAATAGAAAAGCGCTACCGTAAAGATGAAATCCTCACCCTCTATCTGAACCAGATATATCTGGGCGCTGGCGCCTATGGAGTAGAGGCTGCGGCCAATCGGTATTTTGGTAAACACGTCTGGGAACTTGACTTGGCTCAGTGCGCTCTTATTGCCGGATTGCCCAGAGGGCCGACACTTTACTCACCATTGGTCAATCCGGACAAAGCTCTCTCTCGCCGGGCGACGGTCCTAAAAAACTTGCGGGATACGGGCCATATTACCGATGACCAATATAAAGAGGCGATTGATGAACCTTTGCAATTGAAGGCAGGCTCGGGATTAGGAACCCGCGCTCCTTACTTTATCGCATACATTCGGCCGCAACTTGAGGAAATCCTGGGCGAAAATTTGTTGCACAGAGGTGGACTTACTATCCAGACTACCATCAAGGAGAGCTGGCAGGAGGCGGCTAAAGTTGCATTAGATAGGGGACTCTCAGCACTCGAGAGCCGCCACCCGAGTCAAGGCTACGGAGAGGAGCAACCTCAAGGGGCGGTGATAATTTTGGACGCTCGTACAGGAACGATTCTGACAATGGTGGGGGGAAGGGATTACGAGAGCAGCCAGTTCAATCGTGCGACCATGGCCTACAGGCAGCCGGGTTCGGCTTTCAAGCCGATAATTTATGCCTATGCACTAGAGAAAGGTTACACCCAAGCAGATCGGATTTGGGATGGACCGGTGTCTTATCATCAACCAGGAGGGAGTGTATGGGAGCCGCACAATTACTCGGGGGGGTTTGAAGGAGAAATCACCTTGAGAAAGGCACTGGAGATTTCTCAGAATATTGTAACCATCAAACTTCTTGAACGGTTGGGACCTAGTCCTGTGGTTGATTTCGCTCATCATTTGGGTATAGAAAGCGTGCTTCGTTCGAATCTTTCCCTGGCCCTGGGGACCTCGGAGACGACCTTGTTGGAGTTGGCTTCGGCTTATCAAGTCTTTGCCAATGGAGGCATATGGGTCGAACCCTCAGGCATAGTAGAAGTGCTTGACCACAACGGGAGGTCTTTGTGGAAAGATACTCCAGCCAGTAGACTTGTCCTTAGCCAGGAGACTGCTTACATCATTACTAATATGCTCCAAGGAGTTATCAAAAACGGGACTGGCAGAGCAGCCAGCTCTCTTCCTTGGCCCCTGGCAGGAAAAACTGGCACCACAGAAGACAGCAGAGATGCTTTGTTTGTAGGCTATTCGCCAACCATAGTGACCGCTGTCTGGGTGGGCAAAGACAACGGTAGTTCCCTCGGTGAGAAAGAGACAGGAGCGAGGGCGGCATTGCCGATATGGCGCGAGATAATGAAAAAGGTGCTGCAGGGCACAACCGGCAATGATTTTGAACCTCCTGATAACATTACCCTGGTCAAGATGGATGAACGAACCGGTCTCTTGGCAGATGGAAAATGCGGGGAGGTTGCGGAGGCGGCCTTCACCAAGGGCACTGAACCCACCGAACAATGCTCTGGTGGTACGGGCCATGAGCTGGAAAAATTCCGCTAAGAATCTCCTGAATTCTACCCATTGGAGGTTCTATGGCAGAGAACGACGTTGTCGGACAGACAGTTCACTCCTCCTTACTCTACGTGGAGTTAGGTGAATGCAGACCATTAGTTGGGAAGATTTTGAAAAGGTTGAGCTGAGAGTTGGAACTGTTGTGGATGTGCAGAACTTTCCGGAAGCAAGAAACCCTTCCTATATAGTCTGGGTGGACTTTGGTGCAGAAATAGGGATAAAGAAATCCAGTGCCCAGATAACTCATCTATACACGAAAAAATCACTCAAAGGGAAACAGGTTATGGGTGTGGTAAATTTCCCACCAAAACAAATCGGGCCGATAAGATCAGAGTTTTTGCTGACGGGTTTTGTATTAGATACTGGAGAAGTAGTACTTGCCGTGCCGGATAAGAAGGTGCCAAAGGGTCTCAAACTGGCTTAGCCTGGATATCTCATCAATGGCGTAGTGCTACCATACATGCCCCTTTTGTATAGATGAACCAAAAAAGATACCAAGTTTATGGCCTCGGGCAGTGTTGCCTGGACTATATAGGCAAAGTGGACACGTATCCGCCACCTGATGTGAAGTATGAATTTCGCGACATGGTAGTGGCGGGTGGGGGTCCCGTGGCCACTGCCCTAGTAGCTCTGGCAAGATGGGGGATAGCGTGCACCTTTGCTGGGGTAATAGGAGACGATCAATTTGGTAGTGTCATTAGAGCAACGTTGGAAGATGAAGGAGTAGACACCGCAGGACTTGTGGTAAGGCAAGGGGCTGAATCCCAGTTCGCTTTCATTTTGGCGGAACCTGGCGTGGGAAGACGAACAATTTTTTGGCGCAGACCCACAGGTCCGGAACCAAGTCCGCAGGAGCTGGACTACAGTACTATACGTAATGTTGAAGTCTTGCACACAGATGGCCTTTTCACCGAATCGTCATTGGCAGCGGCAAAGGCGGCCAAGGCGGCAGGGGTTCAGGTTGTGGTGGACGGAGGCTCATATCGAGAGGGAATGCTCGAATTAGCAAGGCTGAGCGATTATTTTTTGGCCTCGGAAACTTTTTCCACTCAACTGCTAGGAGAAAACCAACCGTTGGCTGCCTGCTACCGGCTGGCCGAATGCGGCCCAGAGGTTGTTGGCGTTACTTTAGGAGCGAGAGGCTATGTTGCTCTCGCTAAGGGTCGAATCATAGAACGGCCTGCATATCAGGTGGACCCAGTTGATACAACGGGTTGCGGAGATGTGTTTCACGCCGGTTTTACTTACGGGCTGATAAAAGGTTGGAAAGTGGACAAATGTCTAGATTTTGGTTCTTGGGCTGCTGCTAGGGTGAGTCTCGAGTTGGGCGGGCGAGCCGGCATTCCACCTCGTGAGGAGTTGACAAGAGAAGGTTGGTAGGATGTCCAGAGAGAAGGATTTCCAGGTTTTCAGTGATTGTCACCAGCATGATGGCATAACTCTTCGAAGAGCCAAACAAGTGGATAAGGGAGCAATTTGGCAAGTCCATATCAGGTCCATAAGGGAGGTATGTAAGACCCATTATTCCGAAAAGGAGCTTCGAATGTGGACCGAGGTTCTCAAACCGGACCGATATGAGGAACAGATTAACAAAGGGCCATTCTATGTGGCGGTGGAAAATGAGACCATCATCGCCTTCGGCAACTTGAATAAAAAAAGCGGCGAAATAGAGGCACTGTACGTCGGTCCTGAATATCTGAGGCGGGGTGTGGGAAGAAAGATCCTCCAGACCCTCGAAAACGAAGCCTTGGATTCAGGCCTGAAACGTCTTTGTTTAACATCGTCCTTGAATGCGGTCGGATTTTATGAAGGGGCTGGATACAGACCACAGCGGCAAAAGAGGTGGCTGTTGCCCTTCGAGATGGTAGTCTGCGTGACTATGACCAAAAAAATTGCTTAGCCCCTCACTGTCCTACTAGCTGGGCACGTGTGAAGGTCTAGCCTGGACATTTCATGAATTATCCAGGCTAGGGTAGGAAAACCAATTTATGCAAGAGAAACTCGACACATTTCTTACCGAATGGGAAGATAACTCTCTCCAAGTAAAAAAGAGTTTTGTCCTGCTTAAAAATTATCTCGCTGACAAAACCGAAATCACCTTTGCTTTCAAAGCAAGGCCGGGTGTGAGCTACTCCCTGAGGGTGAGACACAGAGAGCAAACCAAAAGGGAGCTCTTCGTGATCATGGATGTAATCGACGAGCCGGACAACAGATGGCTGTCAATCTGCTTCTATCCAGATATGATTACCGACCCCGACGACAAAGGAGTGCTTATTCCTTTGGGACTTCTCGGGGAGGATGGCTATTGTTTTGACTTTGAGGAGTGGGATGAAGAGTATGTGGAGTACCTGAAAACGAGGTTGGATGAAGCTTACGACAACGCTGAGAGAGAATAGAACCAGAAAGAACACAAAGTACACAAAGAAGTTCATAGCAGGACGGAATTTTTCTTTGTGATCTTTGTGCACTTTGTGGTGAAATAATCTCTGCCTACAATCAGGAGGGGAAAATGAGTGATATAAAAGTCGAAAACGCACCCAGTAAGGAAAAGCTGAAGGAGTTGGGGGTGTTCGATTGACCTATTTGGAGCGAGGAGGTTTCAGTGTTCAGGTTCCAGCTTCTATTTTTCGGTTTTTTCTGACACCTGTCACCTGCAATCCCCATATTTGCTGCTTGGAATTTGCGATTTAAGGATGGTCCATCCCTTTATTACTCCAGAACCTAAATTATGACCTTCAAAGACTACTTCTCGAAACAAGCATACGAGTATACCAGATACAGACCACACTATCCTGCTCAATTATTTGAATATCTTGCCGAGCTCACCACGGAGCATCAATTAGCTTGGGATTGTGCCACCGGCAGCGGTCAGGCGGCCCTTGGTTTAGCAAATTATTTTGAAAAAATTATAGCCACTGATGCGAGTGACAAACAGATCGCTAATGCCACTGCCCACGATAGAATCAGCTATATTGTGGCTCCGGCCGAAAAGACGGAAATTGCCTCTGGATCAGTAGACTTGATCGTGGTGGCGCAGGCCCTGCACTGGTTCGATCTCGATAAGTTCTATGGAGAAGTAAGAAGGGTTTCGAAATCGGGAGGAGTGCTGGCTGCGTGGTCCTACAGCCTGTTCCGCATAAGTCCTTCCATCGATAGAATGGTGGACAGATTCTACACTGAAGTGGTTGGTCCCTTTTGGCCGGTGGAAAGGAAATTTGTTGACGACAAGTACCAGTCCATAGCGTTTCCGTTCCAAGAGTCCACCTCACCAGCATTCAACATGGAGGTCAAGTGGAGCCTTAAACATCTGCTTGGCTACATAGGGACATGGTCGTCAGTACAGAAATTCAGAGAAAAGAACAAGGCTGATCCTCTAGAGGGTTTTGCCAGAGATTTGCAGCAAGTATGGGGCCGGCCCGAGAAAGAGAATAGGATTCGTTGGCCGATCAATATGCGGGTGGGCCGAGTCCATTAACAGCTGGCAACTGGCAGCGGGCAGTGTCGTTATCCGTTATTAGTTATACGGGGGATCTGTCATTATGAACTGGCGTGTAGGCTTCTATGGTTTTTACGCTTTCTACGATTTCTACGGCTTCAACGATTTTAACGCTTTTAACAAATTGACTGATTCTCTATTCAATTAATTGACAAACTCATTTGCTCTATGCTCTATGCCTGCGGGATTCTGACTCCTGACTCCTGTCTCCTGACTCCTCAAACTTAGCGGTTCACTATGCTCGGCCTCTTAAAAAAGAGGACACCGAATGAGTAAAACGGTTCTAAAACTGGCTATCTTCGACATTGATGGAACACTCAGGAGGGTGCGTGACCCCTGGATTCACCTGCACAACCATTTGGGAGTGAGTGAGCTGGCCAAAGAATTCCCTGCACGCTGGCAAAAAGGAGATATCAGCTACGACGAGTGGGCAGAACTCGATGCGGCTCTGTGGCGTGGTCATTCGCGGAAAAAGATAGTTGGAGCTTTGCAGCTGAATCCATTACGTGCTGGTGCTCGAAAGCTGGTAGACTGGTTTAACTCTCGATCAATCCCCTGTGTGGGCATAAGCTCCGGCCTGGCAATATTCAACGCGGTAACCGCTGAAGAGCTTGGCATTAAGGAGATCATCAGCAATGAACTGAAGTTCGAGGGGAATATCTGCAATGGTAAGATTGCCATTCAGGTCAACGAAGAAAATAAGGGACAGATCATGGACAAAATCCTACGACGATACAACACCATGGAGAAAGAAGTGGTTGCCTTCGGCGATGGTACGGCTGACATTCCACTGCTAACAAGGGCCGGTCTCGGGGTTGCCATTTGCCCTTCAAATAACGTGGTACGGTTTAGCGCGGATCTTGTTGTGGGAGAAGAACCGATTGATAAGGCTTTGCCTTTTGTTGAGAAGCATTTCGAAGTAAAGTGATTGTTGGTAGCCCGTGGTGCTCAATTTGTTCGCCGCAAAGCGCAGTGCGCTATGCGGATTTAGTGGACCTCTCTATTTTAGAGAAGGAGGTTGACTTTGGAAAATCTTATGAGCCGCGCACTGGATCTGGCCCAGTCAAATGGGGCTCAGTATGCAGATATCAGGGTGGTAGAGAGTCGTACGGAAAGCATCCAAGTCAAAAATGGCGTTGTAGAATCTCTCAATTTTGCTGAGTCTAGAGGCTTCGGTATCCGTGTTTTGGTAAAGGGAGCATGGGGTTTCTCCTCCAGTAACAATCTGAGCGCAGAGGAAATCGACCGCGTTACCAAACATTCAGTGGAAATCGCCCGTTCTTCTGGGTTAGTTGGAGGGGAGCGGGTGGATCTCGGCCCTCCTGTAGTCAGTAGGGGAAGGTATGAGACCCCTGTGCAAGTAGATCCGTTCACCGTTTCCTTAGAAGATAGGCTAGGGATTCTCTTGGCGGCAGACAGTGAGATGGCCAGAGCGGAAGGGGTGCGCGTACGACAAAGTAATTTGGTCATCATCAAAGAGAAAAAATGGTTTGCCAATACAGAATCCGCCTTCACCGAGCAGACTATCATCGAAACAGGTGGGGGAGTTGTTGCCACGGCCGTGGGTGATGGTGAAGTTCAGTCCCGTTCCTATCCTAATTCCTTTGGCCGTCAGCAGGTCACCGGTGGTTGGGAGGTGGTGCTTCAATGGGACCTGCCCGGCAACAGCGAGCGCATTGCCAATGAGGCTGTTGCCTTGCTCACTGCAGAGCCCTGTCCGGCCGATACAATTACTACGGTGATCTTAGGCGGAGACCAGGTTGCTCTGCAAGTTCACGAATCCTGCGGGCACCCCATTGAGCTTGATCGGGTTTTCGGCAGTGAGGCTGCCTATGCCGGCACTTCTTTTCTTACTACTGAAAAGTTGGGAAGTTTCCGTTACGGCTCTGAGGTGGTAAATATCACCGCGGATAGCGTGAGACCCCTAGGCTTAGGCACCTTTGGCTGGGATGACGAGGGTGTGCCGGCTCAAGCAACTCCCATCGTTCGAGAGGGTGAGTTTGTCGGATACCTCATGTCCCGCGAGACTGCTTCAAAGCTGGGCAGGGTCTCAAATGGTTGCATGCGGGCATCCTCTTGGAACAGAATTCCCCTCATTCGCATGACCAATGTTAGTTTGGAACCTGGAGAGTGGGAATTGCAAGATTTGATTGCAGATACGGATAGAGGCATTTATATGATGACCAACCGCTCATGGTCCATAGACGACAGACGATACAACTTTCAGTTTGGAACTGAGATGGGTTACGAGATTAACAAGGGTAAACTAGGCCGGATGCTGAGAAATTGCACCTACACCGGTATTACTCCAGAGTTCTGGAACAACTGCGATGCCATATGTAACCAAAATCATTGGACCATGTGGGGAACGCCCAACTGTGGCAAAGGTCAGCCCTCACAGATCGCCCACACAGGCCATGGTGCGGCGCCCGCCCGATTCCGGAACGTTCGCGCAGGCATTTATCGACAGTAGAGCACAAGGTAGGCTTAGACCACAAAGGACACAAAGGTCACAAAGCAGTTTAATTAATGACTTCAATATCTTTGTGTTCTTCGTGATCTTTGTGGTTTTCCTTATAGTCTGTAAAGGAATGAACAATGCTGGGAAGGAAAAAAGCTGAAGATATATGCAAAGAGGTTTTCCGGCGGGCGGGGAGTGATCCTGCCGAAGTCTTGTTGTTTTCCGAGGCTCAGAATTTGACCCGTTTTGCCAACAACTACATCCACCAAAATGTTGCTGAAAGAAATGTGACCCTGATCATGCGTCTACTCCGGGGAAAACGTCTCGGCCTAGCCACCACCAACAGATTGGATGGAGAAGGGTTAGACAGGCTGGTGGAGCGTGCTCGCGCCAATGCAGAAGTGAGCCCGGAGGATCCAGATTATCCGGGATTACCCGAACCAGCGGACTATCCGACGGTAGATGGGTTTGATCAAGAGACTGCTAACTATTCTCCAAAAAATCGGGCCAAAGCGGTGGGGGAGTTATGCCGGCAAAGTTCTGAGCATGGATTGAACGGCTCAGGAATATTCTCCACCGGCGCTAGTGAGATTGTCATTGCCAACACTCAAGGAGTATTCGCCTATCATGCCTGCACCAATGCCGACTTTCAGATTTTGGTAGCAGGAGAAGACTCTTCTGGGAGGGAACAAGGTTCGGGATGGCAGGTGAGTGCTATTCACGTAGAAGCTTTAGGCCAACTGGCAGTGAAAACAGCACAGGACGGGAGAAATCCCCGAAGTATAGATTCAGGTGAATACACGGTTGTCTTGACCCCCTATGCAACAGAGGACCTTCTCAATATGCTCAACTATTATGGCATGGGAGCCCAGGCAGTCTTAGAGGCCCGCTCGTGGATGTGTGATCGCATGGGAAAGAAGATTATGAGCAATTTGGTTGACATCTGGGATGACGGGATGGATTCATCAGGTGTTCCCACTCCTTTTGATTTCGAAGGTGTACCCAAAAAAAGGGTGAATATTGTTGAGCAAGGTGTGGTGAAAAGCCCCGTCTTCGATCGCACCACGGCCAAGAAAATGGGGGAGGTAACAACCGGTCACGCCCTACCGCCGACAATGCGCTCTTTCGGGCCCATAGCTACTAATCTTTTTATGGCTCCTGGTACAAGTAGCACCGAAGATATGATCAAATCCACCGAGCGAGGCCTTTACGTAAACCGCTTCTGGTATACTCGACTGGTCCACCCGCGCGATTGCGTTATAACCGGGATGACTCGAGACGGGGTGTTTCTTATTGAAAATGGAGAGCTGGCTTACCCGGTCAAGGATCTGCGCTTTACCCAATCGTATGTGGAAGCGTTGGCCAAGGTGGAAGGTGTGAGTGACCAGACACGCTTGCTCACGAGTGAATTTGGTGGTCAGGCGACTCGGGCGCCTGGTCTCAAGATCAGTGCATTTACTTTTACTGGTTTGACCGCATAAGTAGCTGGAGGTAAGGTTCAGCTATTCTCAGTAAAAAAATGCCCCCACCGACCCGGCGCACTGGGTCGGTGGGGGCTAGGGGCACCGGGCGAGAAGATGAAAGATTTCATCTGGAGTCTCGCCCGGCTGTCTGTCTATCACAGGTGGATAAAAAATGTCAACAACACAATTTAAGGAATAATTTAAGGTTTGAGACGGTTCGATAATTTAGTCTTTGAATGGTTTGAATCTTTGATTTACCTGGATCCCCGCCTACGCGGGGATGACGGGGCGACTGAGCACTGTCGTCATTCCCGCGAAAGCGGGAATCTAGTGTATAAACAAAGTTTTACTGAAAACTTGTTGGGGAGAACTATTCAAAAAACAGTGTCGTAAATAGTTGACTTATCAGTCAAAAAAATGTTGAACAGTCTCGATTTACCAGTTTGACTTACTTTATTAAACTAAAGACCCCTTTAATTTTTAGGGCTTATTGAGGGAAAGGGAATAGACAAGCAAAGTTGAAAATGACTGTCCAGCGATATCAGATGTGTCAATGTGAAAAGAAAGATTGCCACTTCCGTTTTCCCACTGTCGAAGGTGGTACTGTGGGAGATCGGTGTCCACAATGTGGTGGCAAAGCCAGGCTGATACATATTCCCTTTGCCGCCCACGAAGTGGAAATTGGAAAAAGTGTAGTTGTAGGAGCTAAAGTGGAAGCTCTGCTGGACAATATCCGCAGTGTCTTCAACGTGGGCAATATGTTGAGAACAGCAGACGGAGCAGGTGTCAGGCACATGCACTTGTGCGGCATAACTCCTACTCCCGATAATCGCAAGCTGGCCAAAACCTCCTTGGGTGCTGAGCGTTCTGTTCCTTGGACCCAGCACAAAGATGGGGTAGCAGCGGCAATTTTCCTTAGAGATCAAGGTCTGCGGCTCTGGGCCCTTGAAGGGGGTTCGCGCTCCGAGTCACTGTTTGAAATCGATGTTGATCCACATGGCCCGCCCATAGTGCTTGTGGTTGGGAGCGAGATCTCCGGCATCGATCCCGGCATTCTCGAGCTCTGTGAGAAGGTGCTATGTTTGCCCATGCAGGGGGTCAAGAATACTCTTAACGTGGCAGTAGCCTTTGGGATTGCAACTTATTTCTTACGGTTTGCTTTGCCTGAGAATCTGAGAGGAGTATCTCATGGATAAGAAAGTTCTGGTTCCAATTGCAGAGGGCACAGAGGAAATCGAGGCAGTGTGCATTATTGACGTTTTGCGGCGAGCAGGGGCAGCCGTGACGGTGGCCTCCGTGAGTGAGTTGCAGATCACCGCCTCGAGAGGGGTGAAGTTGGTTGCAGACAAACTGATAAGTGAATGTGTCGATGAGACCTACGACTTGGTTGTATTGCCCGGAGGTATGCCAGGAGCAGAGCATCTCCGCAACTCGAAGGAACTGGAAAGTATCCTCACATCGCAGAAGGACCAGGGCAGGTTATACGGGGCAATATGTGCCGCACCAGCTGTAGTGTTTCAGCACCACGGCCTCTTGGACCAGCGCCAGGCAACTTGTCATCCAAATTTTGTGAACTATCTGCAGAAGATGGACGCGGTAGAATCGAGGGTCGTAGTGGATGGGAACTGTGTTACCAGTCGAGGGCCGGGGACCGCTTTGGAATTTGCCCTAAAACTCGTGGAGCTGCTCTATGGCGAGGATAAAGCCAGGGAAGTTGCCGCGCCCATGGTTATGTAAGCGCAGAGCGCAAGGCGCATAGCGTCAAGTTTCAAGTTCCGAGTTCCAAGTTTCAAGTTTTGTAAGGCCCATGAGAACAGTCAAAAAACTTGGAACCTTGAACCTCATCGGCCTGCCAGCTGGCCGCTGTCAGCTGCCAGCTTTCTTTTTCTCTTCCTCCTTGATCAATCTCTTAATTTGGCCGATGGATTTGGTTATGGGGATCTCTTTCGGGCAGACGTCCGTGCACCACCACATGGTCTTGCACCCCCAAGCTCCGTCTTCATTATCGAGCTGTGCTAGTCGATTCTCCCTTTCTGAGTCGCGGGAGTCGGCTATATATCGGAAGGCTCGGAGTAAGGCTGCTGGGCCGAGATATTTGTCGTTGGCTCGACTGATCGGACAGGCGGCAGTGCACGAGGCGCAAAGGATACAGCGGATTGCAGGCTCAACCGTCTTTTGGTTTTCGGGATCCTGTAGCCTCTCGGTCTCGGGTGGCTCTTGACTATTGATCAGATAAGGCCTTACTTTGCGATGCTTTTCAAAGAAAGGGGTCAAATCAACAACCAGATCCTTGATAACCCGGAAGAGTGGCAGAGGCTCGATGACAAAATTGTTGGCCGTCTTGAAATCCCTGACAAGCTTTTGGCAAGCCAGCTCAATCCTGCCGTTTATCATAAGAGCATCCGAACCGCAGATACCGTGAGCGCAGGAATAGCGGTAGCTAAGAGTAGGGTCTTGCTCCCACCGTATCTTGTTCAGACAATCAAGGATCTTGTCCGTGGGCTCTGCTTCAACGGTGTACTCTTGATACCTGGGCTTTTTGTCCACCGCTGGGTCGAAGCGATAAACTATAAAAGTGCATTTCATCTTAGTATTTCCTTTCCTTCGGCTGGAATCTGGTTATGGTAACAGGTTTGAAAAATAGCTGCGGCCCTTCATCGGCAGAGTGTTTGAACATGGTGTGAACCAACCACTTCTCGTCGTCGCGCTTAGGAAAATCTTCCCGGGAGTGCGCTCCACGGCTTTCCTCGCGGCTGAGGGCTCCGAGGGTAATCACTTCTGCCAGATCCAGCATGTGACCAAGTTCGATGGCGTCCAAAAGATCCCGGTTGAAACAGTTGCCCTTATCCTGCAGTCTGATATTCCGGTAGCGCTGTTTCAATTCCCTAATCTTTTCCACTGCCTCTTCCAGCCCTTCTTTGTGACGAAACACCGATACGTCATCCATCATTACTTTCTGCATCTCGGCTCTGATTTCCCCGATGCTCTCTTTACCTTCGCTTTGCATCAAGGCGATGATTTGCTGGGCGACGACTTTTTCAGGATCGGGAGGGAGTTCGACCGTTTCAACAGTGGAAATGAATCGGTGCATCTCTTTTCCCGCCCGCCGGCCGAAGACCAGGATGTCGAGGAGAGAATTACACCCTAACCTGTTGGCTCCATGTACGGAAACACAGGCGCACTCTCCTGCAGCATATAGCCCCGGGAAAGCCGTGCCTTCGCTGTCGGTGATCACTCGTCCGTCCACATCAGCGGCGATTCCGCCCATCATGTAGTGACAGGTGGGCTGCACTGGAATGGGTTCATTCACCGGCTCCACCCCGGCATAGGTGCGGGCAAAACCGGTAATTTCTGCCAGCTTTGTATCGAGTAATTCCTTGCCGAGATGGGTTAGGTCTAGGTGGACATAGTCTTTTCCATCAATGCCTTTTCCGGCTCGGATTTCCTCTAAGATGCAGCGGCTTACCATGTCTCGAGGCGCCAAATCTTTGATTACCGGCGCATACCGCTCCATAAACCTTTCACCTTCATTGTTGCGCAAGATGCCGCCTTCCCCGCGGGCCGCCTCGCTGATCAAAATGCCCAGTTTGTAGATGCCCGTGGGATGAAATTGGACAAATTCCATGTCTTCCAAGGGGGCACCTGCACGAAAAGCAATGGCGAGACCGTCTCCAGTAGAGGCAAAGGCGTTGGACGTGGTTTTGTACACTTTGCCGTAGCCGCCCGTAGCCAACAGAACCGCCTTGCTTTGGAAGGTATGCAGTTTTCCTGTGGCAATCTCGTAAGCGATCAAACCACAGCACTGCCCTTCATGGATTATGAGAGACATTAACTGAAATTCATCAAAAAATTGTATACCCCGCTGTAGACTTTTTTCCCAGAGGGTGTCGAGGATGACCCTGCCGGTCCGATCGGCCGCATAACAGGCGCGCTTAACCGGTGCCTCACCAAAATTGCGGGTATGGCCGCCAAAGGCCCGCTGAGCAATCTTGCCTTCTGGAGTACGATTGAAGGGTACACCTATGTGCTCCAGTTCGTATATGGTTCGGGGAGCATCCTGGGCGAGGATTTCAATGGCGTCTTGATCACCCAGGTAATCGCTACCCTTTACCGTATCGAACATATGCCATTCCCAGTTGTCCTCCTCTTCATTGCCAAGGGCGGCGCCGATTCCTCCCTGAGCGGCACCGGAATGGGAGCGAGTGGCAAAGACCTTACTGAGCACGGCAACGCTGGCATCCTCCTCGAGTTCAATGGCGGCCCGTAAACCGGCCAATCCGGAACCAACAATAACAACGTCGAACTGATGTTTCATCTCACACCTCTTCTAGACCGGATGTTGGATGTGGGGGTTTAAAAAATGTTTCTAAGTGGTTTTCATCTGGAAATTCAAATTTCCAGATGAGCACTGAGTAAAAGTGATTTAGGGGGATCGATTCATTCGGTCAGCCTTATATAGCAATACAGTTTAACACAGGAAACTCACCCATTCTAGCTTTGTTTCCCATCACTGGTACCACAATCATAAAACTGGTTAGATCCACATCTCAAAGAAAAAATTACCCATTTCGTCCCGTACACAAAATGGGTAATTTTACCCAAAACGTGTACGGGACGAAATGGGTAACTATGGACGATTGACCTTTCATTATTACACGATATAATTTAACGATCTAACGGTGGAGGTGGTGGTATGGGAAAAGAATTTGAGCAGCTCGACGATTCGAGCCATTCTTCAGGGGAGACCATGGCCATGGAACGGTCGTTGCTGCCGGAGGAGAGTGCGGCAGAGCTGGAGGCGGTGTTCAAAATGCTGGGTAACCGCACGCGGTTGCGGATGATCTATGCCCTCACCAGGGCTGGCGAGATGTGCGTCACCGAACTGGCTGAGGCCCTGGAGATGAAACCGCAGGCGGTTTCCAACCAACTTCAGCGATTGACAGATCGCGGCATTCTTGCATCCAAACGCACTGGCATTAACATCTACTATCGGGTGGTGGATAGGTGCGTAGTGAGCTTGTTGGACCGGGGTATATTTCTAAAGGAGGTATAGAAATAATGACCGATGCTGAGCCCAAGAAGGCTTTGAAAGCTGAAGAGGAACAACAGGTACTGCCTTTGGTGATTGAGATCATGCCTGGGCAGGCAGGAGAAGGGTTGGTGGATATCTATCAACCGGGTAGTTACGAGGGCAAATCGCTTCGACAGTTATGCCAAAAAACGCTCGACAAGAAAGACTTGAGCATCGAAGAGCAACTCGTTCTGGAAGATATCCAAAGGCAACTCAAGGGAGGAAAATTCCTCTCGAGAGGACAGGATATTGACAGCATGGCTCAGGCATATGCAGTGATGGAAGAAACCGAGGCGGGTGAGAAATATTTGTACATACCGGTCCGGGCCATCAAACCCCAGGAAGGGGGTAGAGAAGGATAACTGATGCGGCGATTGCTTGAATCCTCCACTGATTTCCTCGTTGAATCAGGTTTTCTCTATCTACCTCTGCTGTTCGATCCTGCCATGGACAGAGAGATTCAAACTGCACCGGATTCAGAGAAAGGATCTTTGAGCCAGATTGACGGGCAGTACTTTGTCAAGACGCTTAGTTTACCTTCCCTGGTGGCCAACCTCAGAAAGATAAACAAAAACGTTTACGACCGGGTAAGGAGCACCGTTGCCCAGAAAATTCCGACAAAGCTAGATGGAGGTAGCGCACCTTTTGGTTGGAAACTGGTAACCATTATTTTTCAGGTGATGCCATATTTCATTAAAAAGAACAGAGGGTTAGAAAGGAAAAAATTTGACAAACAAGAAATCCTCAAGCTCATAGCTGAAAAGGTTGATATTCCTCCAACAAGGCATGAGGGCAGCAATACTTTTTTTGACGTGGGACCTCTTAAAGAATCACTGCAGGAACTGCAAAGGCTTGACTCAATACTCGTACTGCCCGAGGACGGAAAAATCTCAGCCGCTGAACTAAGCAATTGGCTGGAAAAGGCGCTGGAATCTCAGATAATAGCTGAAGAGAGAACCCGGCTCAGGGAGGAGGTGCAAAAGAGAGAGCAATTGGTGGATGCGGTCAAGGAGTATCTACCCATCTTATTGTATGTTGGGGAGAAAGGCTCACTGGAGATAAATGGGTTTGGTTTCACCAGGATTGGCATGGGCGACGATTATCTGATCTACAAACGTTCAGGAGAATATGTGCTGAAAGATTACTATGGCCGTTCCTATTTATTTCCTGACTGCAGAGTAGCTGTTCCCACCTTTAATCCTTTCAGGCCTGTGGTAATCGAGAAATACAAGCATCCATTTCTCTACGCTCATGATTCAGGCCAAGAGATATGCTTGACAGGGTTCAATCCGCCGCAAGAGTTTAGTGCAAAGGCCGTTATTCAGGCGCTGGAGGAGGGGTTCAGTGCTCTGCTTTATGGCTACGACGCCAGACGGCGAAGGGGATATCATAGCCTTGATGATCCGAGACAGTACGTCAAAACTGTGGAATTCAAAGATTACCGAATATAGCCGTATAACTTCCTACAATGAGACTTAGAAATAAGAAGGATTTACCACGGAAAGACACGGAGTATCACGGGGCACCATTATAAATGAGTAAGCTACTGTACAGTGATTTAACCTATAAGATCATAGGGGCTGCTAAGGAGGTTTATCGAGAACTCGGTCCTGGTTACTTGGAATCTGTTTATGAAGATGCTTTGTGTTATGAACTGGATTTACTGAATATACCCTATCGAAGACAAGTCGAATTGGATGTGCACTACAAGGAAACCAAATTTGAACGAAGATTCAGGGCCGACCTTCTCGTGCAAGATAAAGTTCTTGTAGAGAATAAGACGGTAAAGAAGATAACAAAACAAGATGAAGCCCAACTTATCAATTACCTAAAGACTGCTGGATTAAGAATAGGATTATTGTTCAACTATGGAGCAGAAATCTTCGAAATGATAAGAAGAATTTTTTAAATATTTGCTTTACATCAGTGAAAATCCGTGAATATCCGTGGTGAAATGATTTATGGGTATATTGGAGCAGATCAAGAGTGACAGGGCGCGAAAGAAGAAAAAGGAGCCCTTCAGGTCAACACTTTTTGATCGAATAAGTGGGTTGGTAAAGGAGTACCGTCTGGAAGAGAGTTTTGTGGAAAAATGTGAAAGTCCTGAAGGCTTCTTGACAGAGAGAAAGGCAGAGGTCGCCCGGGTACGAAAGAAACAGCCATTTAGGATTCCCTTGTTCTCTTTGGCTGAACAGAAGGAATATGAACTGACCTTGGCAATCATAGACAAGATGAATAACCCATACCTGGAGTTCGCCCAGTCGCCAGAGGAAATAGGCCTGAGCAGACTTTTATTTGATCTCAACCCCGCTCTTGGCAAGGAGAAACTTGAGAGGTGCCACTTTGAAACGCTGCTGTTGTATGAGCAGGCAAAGATCACTGTAAGAGAGCTGAATTATAGTAGGGAAAAGGGTTTAGAAAAAGAATCTCTAGAAGAGGAGCGGACAACACAGGAATCTTTACAAACAAGATTGAAGCAGCTGCAGAATTTTATGGCTGAGGTTGAAGAGAGCCAAGAGAGATAGAGGTGGTTAAAATGTTCGACCGGGTATCAGACCATAGTCGCCAGCGTATTGAAACCAAGATGGAAGAGATGCGGGATCAACAGACAAGAGAAGCGGTACAAGAAGTCATCGACTTCAACAAGACTCCTTCTGACCTCAAGGGACTGATAGACCAATTTGTAATTGGACAAGAGAGAGGAAAGAAAGTCATCTCCACGGCAATTGCCTTTCACTACAGGAGGCTGGGAAAAGCCCTCAAAGAGGCGATTGCTGAAAACGGTGAGGATATTGACGCCGCTCTCAGGAACACCAGCAGCCCGAAGGCCAATATTTTGATAATAGGCCCCACCGGTTGCGGTAAGACTTACACCAGTGAGATAGCATCCCACCTGGTGGGGGTGTCTTTTGTCCATGAAGATATGACCAGGTTCAGCGAGGTGGGCTACGTGGGTAGGAACGCAACCGATATACTCGTGGATCTCTTGGTTGCAGCTGGTGGCAACTCGCATGTGGCGCAGATGGGCGTAGTGTATTTGGACGAAATTGATAAGGTAGCATCCGAGCTCGTCTCCTACAAGGATGTCTCCGGTAAAGGTGTGCAAAAAGGACTACTCCACTTGGTGGATGGGGTGGAGAATGTGGTTGACCTAGGGAGAGATAAAATTTCCCTATCAACAAAACATGTCTTGTTCATTGCCGGTGGGGCCTTTGAGAACCTGGACACTATCGTTAAGGCTCGGATGCTGAGGCAGGGCATGGAAGGAGATTGGAAGGACTACCTCATGACTGAAGACTTGGCGGCCTTCGGCATGGAGAGGCAGCTAATGGGACGATTTCCGGTGAAGGTTGTGTACGATGGACTCACCACTCAGGATTTAAAAGACATACTGAGCAAGAGCGCTGGAAGTCCCCTCTTGGCTTACACCAGCGACCTCAAGGCTTGGGACATCGATTTACAGTTCAGCGATGATGCCCTTGCTCAAGTGGCACTGCGAGCCCAAAGGGAGGGCACGGGTGCAAGGGGGTTGATCAGCATTCTCCACCGGATATTGTTGGAAGACATGTACAGGCTACCTGGAAACTATACAGGCCAATTTGTGGTGGATGGTGATTATGTGAGGTCCAGATTGCAATGAGGTTCAGAAGCCTATCAGAGCTCAAACGGCCGGAACCCAAGGAGGTGATCCTCACAAACTTGCCTCAGGAAATCTCCATGACTGTCTATGCCAAGACAAAGGCCTTCAAAATCAACGATCTGGTTCGGGAGATTCACCAGAAGAGTTATGAGTGGTATGGGTTCACTCTTGCAGACAGAGAGCGTCCTGAAATCATAGCGGATATCGGTTTGCCCAAAAACGATCAGAACCTTCAAGACTTTACTACCCTCGGCCCTGAAAGAATAGTCGAGTATCATGAGTCTCTGCCGGAAGACATCATCATAAACGGCTGGATACACTCCCATGGTGCTCTGAAGTATAAGCATTTTTCCCATACCGATGAGGAAAACCAGGCCACGGTTCTGGATTTTGTCACTGCCCGGCTGAGATGGGTCATAGCCAAGAAAGAGGTTCCCATCCAGGATCTACAATTGTTGGTAAAGGGCGAGTTCGAGGAGCAAGAGCTGGCAAAAGGCAGTGTTTCCCTGATAACCGACGGGGCCATCTCTGAAGCAACTATCATGGAAACAATATACGGTGGCTTTTGTTACAGTATTGTTATTGACGATGAAGGTTGGCACGAGCAAGAGATCCACTACAAAGAACGGGGCGTGCTTTCAGGCTACAGTATGGTCAACAAGAAAAGCTCCGGTATTGTATTCATCGACAGCGGCAAATCTCTTACTGAGGCTGACACAGCGCTGCTGAGCAAAAAGGTTGAGGAAAATATTCAGCCCAATATCAACCCACCGCCTGAGCTCATAGAGAGGATGTAAAGGGCATAGGGCACAGGGCATAGAGCATGGAGCATAGGGCATGGAGATTTGGGTCACTGGGCTTCGCCGTCATTTGGTCACTACGCTACGCTGTCATTTATTGTAAGAGGTAAAATCCAGACGACAGAGGACAGACGACAGAAGATAAAGGATTTCGGACTGCGGATTGCGGATTTGAAAAGGCATGAGGCATAGGGTCAAGGCGAGACGAGGAAAAGAGGAAATAATAGGCCGTAACCTGGCAGTCCACTGACCTGAGGACAGCAGAGTAATGTACTCGGTGGATGACGAAATAACCCCGGTGTATCCGGTTGGGAAGAAGAGAGCGGAGCTCGAAGAGCGGTTTGACCGGCAATTGCGCATTCAGGGCTGGGATCAACGGGCACTGGATGAGGCAAAAATAGGTGTGGTGGGCGACGACGATCTCCTGGCATCCCTCTATACGCTGTCTGCAGCAGCACTGGGCATCAACAATATTGCTGTCATGGCACCAATATTGGATGAGAACCTCATCAACACAGCACAAAGACTAAATCCTCGACTCAATTTGGCTCATCTGCAAGGATACTACACCCATTCCCTCCTCGATGATATTTTCACTAACTGCAAGTTACTGGTAGATCTGAGTCATTATGGCCTGGCAAACAAACTTCTTCTGGAAAAGGGGTACAGTGAAAACATCCCCATCATCAGGGGTTACTGTTATGAAGAGAACGGACAGGTAGGCTTCAAGATATTTACGTACGTGAAGGGACGTGAGTGGGGAGAGCTACACCAGTTGATCCGTCTCCACAACCTGCCAAGGGATCATTTCGATGATGGCGTTTTCGACATCATTGTATCCGGCATAGCGCTGGAGGAGACCAAGAACATTCTGATGCACGGGAGAGTGTCCGCAAGCATAATCTCATATGAGAGGAATAAGCTTGAAGTTGAGACCAGAGAGCAAAGCATCCTGGTGACCGGCTCGGGGGCCCTGGGTGTTTTTTTAGGTCTCGGACTTGCCTATAGTGGCTTTGAGCAGAGTACTTTCATGGACCCTGATGTCGCCGAGGCGACGAACTTGAACAGACAGGTTTTATTTTACGACGCTGTTGGAAAGAGCAAGGCTGAGACACTGGCGAGAAGGCTGCAGACCTCATTTGGAATGAACGCCAATTCGCGTAAGGAATACTTCAAGAGAGAGACTGATATTACGGACTACGATGTTGTATTCGATTGCGTCGACAATTTTGAAACAAGAATCGTTATGAGTGAGAAATGTAAAAAAGAGAAAAAGAGAATGATCAGCGGTGGAACTAACGTGGACGCGGGCCAAGTTATTATTTATGATCCAGCGACTAATCGAAAAAGTCCCGCGGAACTCTTGGGATTGTATGATATTGTTGACGAGCGAAATGTTGATTCACCAGAAAGAGTGAGAGCTTCGTGCAAGTATCGACCTGACCCGTCGGTTATCATGACCAATCAAATTATCGCAGGATTCATGGTTGATTCCTACCGGCTGCTTCTGGCTGGCCAGGAGCCCAAGAACATCTTTTACGACTCTAAAAGGGATGGGAGGATGTGAGGGGTCAATGGCTCCTGGCGACGAAGATTTTTTCAGAAGCAGCCTCTGGTAGCTCATTTCTAACGATGTGGTACCCCAGATTAACATACGCTTCAAATTGCTCTGGAGTGTAGTCTTGATCATACGTAGTATATTGGGGGAATGCACAGCCAAAAATAAGCTCACCACAGTTGTTATTCAATTTACTTTCTAAGTAGTACTGAACCAATTGATCCCCATAATACCTGCGGGCGTCTTTATAAATTTCAGCCATTGGATTATTCGTTGGAAAGCCATAGAATTTATCATCATCTATGGACATTTTAATGTAGGTGACTTCAATTTTTCTCTGTTCGATTGTATTATCCGCAGTCTTTATGGGGAAAAATGAGATTGATCCGTGCAAAACAGGAGCGGAAAAGTCAAAGTGACTTCTCCCAGTTGATGTCTCGGGTCGGCGGGAAAAATCGTTGCCGTAGCTGACGTTTAATATCTTGTTTCTCTCTGTCAATTCTGTTTCATGCACGAGCTGGTCAATCTCTTTGATCTCAAATTCTACCTGCATCTCGCTTCGGAGTCCATTTTTCACTTTCTCGTATGCTTCAAACCCATAGTCAGGATCAAAGGTGGCGTCTACCACGATGATTTTTCCACATAGCCGTCGCACAAGAGAGTACAGGGCAAGATTTTCTACATGTCCTCCATCGGTAAGGTATATGTGAGTTCCTCTCTTGTCGTAATGGTTGAAAAGAGAATAAAAAGGGATGATCCTTTTTAGATAGTGCACAGGTGAGGTGTTGTTGAAGTTATTGATGTGATACCCCAAATCAATATTGAGAGAAGAGGCCAGGGTGGATTCTATGTGTCCCGGGGTCATACTGGCTAGGTCGACGGCCGCCGCAGAAATAGCCACAGCCCGTCCGACGGTGACGGGAAAGTCATTGGAGTATCCAAACCCATCAGAGCCGAAGCGCAAAGGGGTGAATTCAAAGACTCTGTTGGCCAGCTTGCTGCCATGATAAGAGGGACCGTAATCTATAGCAGCGCTGGTGTTGATGATAAAGTAGGGCAGGTCGTCTTTCTTAATGAGCTCCAGAGCCTCTGGAAAGCTGAGATCCTTGCCATGGTGAAAGGTTCTTCTTATGGCGCTCTCATAATTTCGCCGCACCACAGTGGTATCGAAATTAAAGGAGAACACCTGGTTGAAGAGTAAATTTACCGGAAGGAGAATGATGTTTCCCAGTTCGGAAAAACCCATGTCGGTAAGGGTGAACATTCTGGATCTGGCAAGCAGTTCCTCTTCAGAGGGACTCGAGAACAATTCATCTCGCATTTTTCCATTTTCACCGTATTGTTGCAGGTAATACCAGGACAGGGCGTATGAACCCCCGGAAACGCCCGAGATGATATCGATCTTTTCCAGAATTTCCTTCTCATGCAGTGCTTTGAAAACACCGATGCTGAAGGCTGCCGAGCGGATTCCACCTCCGGATAGACAGAGACACGTTTCCGGCGGCCTGGTTTTGTCCTCTTTATTAAATTGCCATTCGTTTTCCCTGTACCAGGCCAGAGCTTTACTGTTTTCAGTCGCAATAGTTTCAAGGCGAGGCAGGGCGTACCCTCTTGTATGAAAGGGCACCCTGTTGATATCTACGGCGCATGCAGGAAGGAGGTGGATGAAGATGAGAATCGTGCCAAGGTGCAGGGCCAAATTTCCTGGATTATGTCTTTTGACTGAATCCATGTGACCCTCCCCGTTGCAGATTATCCTTACTGTCATACGGGTAGAGCAAACAGCGTTCCAAAACTCATCATAGGAATGAATTCCTGGGGATAGGCTGGAGAAGAGGAACGGGATGAACATTTTGAAACGCAAATTAAATTAATTATATCAAATACTTATTTTTTATGTCACTGGAAGAGGAATTGAACGATATGCATTTGCTGAGGCTTGCTGGTGCAGACGATGAATCTTCAGCAGGGTGCAACCAAGTTTGACACGGCCGTGGCTGATACTAAGAAAGTATATTGGAATCGATAAGATAGGTGAGATCGAGAAATGTTTACAAGGCAAAGAATGTTGCGCCGTCATGAAGGTGTCAGGTTTCAGCATTAATAATTTCGAATTCAGAATACGATTACCTACTTTGCTCCGCCACATCTATTGGTTGAGCCATTCCCTTCGCTTACGCTCGTCCTGCTGCCTTTATGGAAAGCAGGACCTTCGAAGAAGGGAAGATGACAGTCCGAGCTGTCCGCCTGCGGCGGATGCCAGCCTTTGCGGCTTTACTAGAATAGCTTTGGCTGGTATATGAGGCAAAGGCTGATCACATACGCCGCTGCGGCAATACCCCAACCCTCAATTCCTAGCCATGAGGAGTTATGCCGAAAACCGTATTCCGAATTTCAAAATGTTTGTATCCTATGCTCCATGCCCCATACTAGTTTCTCCTGACACCTGAAACCTGAAACCTGGTAATTCACTGCCTAGCCCGGATGTTTCATGAATTGCTGTCGCGAGACCATGAAGATGGCCGTGCTACCTGGCAACCACAGGGGGTTGGCTCCGAGGCGTACCTGAACGGTACGTCGCAGGAGCCGACACCCGAGGACGCGAGGTAGGACGGCCATATCCGTGGTCGCAGCAGGCGATTCATGAAATATCCAGGCTAAAGTGTTGGTAGGCTTGGTACATGAAGGTTCTGATAGTTGCTTCCCTGCCCGGCTGTATAGTGGCGTCGCAAGGAACATCCAGATAGGGCATCTTCAGGTTGCGCAAGAAAGGCTTGACAATGGCTGAGGTGGCCATGCTCGGCATGCAGGTAAAGGGATAAACGTTTACCACGCCGTTGTATCCTCCCTTAACAAATTCGACTATGGAAGGGATACTGAGACAGGCCTCAGTACTGAGATCAAAAGAAAAGAGGTCATCTTTTTTCAGGGTGTGTTCTAAGTGGGATATTTTGTGATCCTCTGGAATATCAATGAGCTTTCTAACCTCTTTGTATACCTTTTTTTGTCTGAATTCCTTGTAAAGGAGGTCCACGCCGAAATCAAGAATCTTTTTGACAGAATCCATCATGGGCCCCACGCGTAGCTTCTTGAGATTTAAAAGGAACTCTTTTCTGGCCTCCCGTAACCCATCATAGCTTACATAGTTTACCCATTCGCAGAGAGAGGCATTTACCACCTCAGCTCCGTGCTTCTCCAGAACCCGTATCAAGTTCTGGTTAGAATGCTCATGCATTCTTAGGTAAATCTCACCAACAATACCGATTAGGGGTTTTGAGGGGATGGTGGGATCTACCATGCTTTTGGCCTCTTTGACGATCTCTCCTAGCTTATCCATAATCTTGCCAAAGAGTTTTCTTCTTCCATACAGTTGGAAGGCATGTTCCAGAGATTTTGCAGATCTTTGGATAAAAGTATCCGTCATCCCTGGATCTCGCTCATAGGGCCTGATTTTCCAGAGTAGTCTTTCGAGAATGTCGGTCACTACCATGGAAAAATATGCCGTTTTTCTGAAGTCTTGCTCCTCGCTCTCTTCAAGGATATCCCCAAGTGAATAGGCGTCGCTGTTGCTGGGGGAGATGATTTGTAGCTCTTGCAAACCGGGAAATGAATCGAGCACTATTCGCTGGTATTTGTTGTACATGCCGAAGCGGCACGGTCCTTCTGCCTCTGGCATGAAGTAAACGTAGTCCCCGGGATTGAAACTGTCGCCCAGACTTTGTTTTTCTTCTTCAATAAAATAAAGTATGTCCCCCATAGTTACCTGACAGGGATAACACTCCTTGCCGGAAGTGTATTCTTTGCCCAAATCCATGCCCTTATAGGTGTCCATGACCCTGGCCCGCGCCCCAAAACTCCTGAAGGTTGCAGCGAGAAGATGCGCCCCAATCCGATTCATCTCCGGAATCAGCAGGGTTTTATTTTTTAGACGAGGTCCATTCCCCTGGGGAGGAAAACTGATCAGGTTGTTGGTCGCCATTTTTTACTCCCTCACCTTTCATCATATTTTTGATGACGTTCTTGTAAGCCTCCAGCCTGGTCATCACACCTGCAACAGCGCTGTGTTCATCCAGCTCCAGGATCAGATAGGGTTTGTCCTCCATGATGAACCGGTAAAAATGTTCGATAAAAGAATCTGGGCCGCAGCCGAAATTGGTCAGGTGGAGACCGAAATAGTTAGGATGGCTTTTGATATATTTCGCCGTTCTCAGAATTTGTCCCCCCAGCCCCCAATACATAAAAGAAAAATCCTCAAGATCAATTGAGCTGAGATCAATGAAATCTATTGGCACAGAGGTTAACCTGATTTTGGCTAAATTCTGCCCAAGCCTTAGATTCAAGCGCTCATCGTAGAGATTGTAAGGTCTGCCCGTGACCACCACAATTGGTTCGTGCTGGTCCAGTTCCTCAAGATAGGTGCGCCCTTTTTTCCGCAGCTGCTCGACAAAATGATTCTGTTTGTCCAGCCCGAAATAAAGAGCTTTTTTGATTTCAGACCTGGTTACGCCAAGCTTCGATCCCATCTGCTCTGCTAGTTCCACTGCCAGGATTTCAGGGTCATATTTTCCATGAATTACCGGGTTCAAAATGGCCGACCGCTCGATAGAAAAGGTCATCCTAGCCGTGTATGAATTAGTCTGAACCATGGGACAATAGGTACCGACCTCTGACGGCTCAGGTGTGCTCATATTGATTATGCTAGGTAGAAAGAGGTATTTGGTCTTACCGAGCAATTCTTTTATGTGGCCGTGGGAGATTTTGACAGGATAACAGGTTTCCGCCGCTACGCTTCCTACGCCGGCTCTGGATATGACAGTGTTGGTTGGGGGAGTGAGAACTAAGCGGAAGCCAAGGCGGTCAAAAAAATGAGCCCACATAATGGCGGTTTGGTGCCCGTACAGGGCCCGTTGCATCCCCACAGTTGGTCGGCCGTCCACTTCCATACAAGGTTCTTCACTGGACTCTGTGAAAACTCCAGCCATGTACCTTTCCCAGAGCTTTTCCCTTACCTTGAAGAGGTTTTCTTTTTTTTCTCCTTTGTTTTTTGTCATTTCATAGCGCCCACATTCGCCTCCCCATATAGACCGCCGACCGTCAAAGTCATAAATCTTCAGTTTGCATTGGTTGTGGCAGAGTCGATCTGCCTGACAGGTTTTCTCCCGGTAATTCATTTCGTCTGCAATAGCGCTGGCCAGACCTCGAAACTTACTTTGGTTGATGGTGTTGCCTCCTGCCATCTCCATGGCACTTAAGGCAGCGCCGTAGGCACCGAGAACCTCTCTGTGGCAGGGAACAATAAGACCGCGGCCGAGGACATTTTCAAAGGCTGCCACGACCCCTTTGTTCAGAGAGGGACCCCCCAGAAACATCACTCGATTTCCTATTTTCCTATCACCCACCACCCGGTTGAGATAATTGTGAACAATGGCATAA
>JAJDNB010000040.1 GCA_022340905.1 Deltaproteobacteria bacterium
ATTCTCTTGGAACAGCTTTACCGGGCCTGCACGATTATGCGAGGGGAGAAGTATCACAAGTAATCCGTTTATACGGACTCAACAGCCTTTACTTCGGGCACTAATTGTTTGACGATGCGCTCCACCCCTTGTTTGAGAGTCATCTGCGACATGGGACAACCACCGCAGGCACCAGTTAACCTCACTTTCACTATGCCGTTTTCTTCCACTTCCACCAGCTCGATGTCGCCACCGTCACGTTGGAGCGCAGGTCGAATCTTATCCAGAGCCTGTTCAATTTGTTCCTTCATGCTATCCTCCTACCTGAAGTATCAAAAAGGTAATGGAACTATAACCACTGGTGATATAGAATGCAACCGCCCATTTTGAGCAGACAGCAGGCAGAGGAGAGGAGGCAGAATACAGTAGATAGAAGTCAGAAGGGGTAGGCCAGAGACCATTTGGCAGACTGCAGATTCTAGATTGTAGCTTGCAGATTGATTGCTGCATAGTGCAAAGTGCATAGTGCAGAGCGAAAAGGTAGATTTTGAATTTACCCTATGCCCCTTGCGCTATGCTCCATGCCCTTTCGGCATGCACTTTGCTTCTTCTAGTCTCAACACCAGTCAAGAGGATCTTTATGAAAGAAGAGTTAATCCAGAGGATCAAAGACCATAAGGCTGTTGTAGGCATCGTGGGACTTGGCTATGTTGGGCTACCCCTGATGCTGCGTTTTGCTGAAGTGGGATTTCCCACACTGGGCTTTGATATTGATAAGACGAAGGTGGACAAGCTCAAGAAGGGTATAAGCTATATCGGCCACATCCCCTCGTCAGCAGTTGCTGAGAAGAGTGAAGAGCGGGTGCAGAGTGCAGGGGGGAAGACCGTACCACTTTTCGATGTCACAAACGACTACAGCCGTGTTTCAGAAGCGGATGTGCTAATCCTCTGTGTTCCCACGCCGCTCAGCAGAAACCGCGAACCCGATCTATCGTACGTGCGCAACACCGTTAATTCAATTTTGCCCCAGTTGCGTCCTGGCCAGATAATCAGCCTCGAAAGTACCACCTATCCTGGTACCACTGAGGAGGAAGTCCGCTCCAGCATCGAAGAAAGCGGCCTTGTTATCGGCAAGCAGATTTTTTTGGTCTATTCCCCGGAACGGGAGGATCCAGGTAACCCCCTATACAATACCGAGAACATCCCGAAGGTGTGTGGGGGCTCAACAACTGATTGTTTGGAAGTTGGCCGGGCCCTCTATGGGGAGGTGGTGGCTCAGGTGGTGCCATTGTCCTCAACCCGGGCAGCCGAGTTGACCAAGCTCCTGGAGAACATCTATCGGGCGGTGAACATTGGACTGGTAAATGAACTAAAAATCGTGGCGGACAGAATGGGCATTGACATCCGTGAGGTAATTGAAGCTGCTGCCACGAAGCCTTTCGGCTTTACCCCCTTTTTTCCGGGACCGGGATTGGGAGGACATTGCATTCCCATCGACCCCTTTTACCTAACTTGGAAGGCGAGGGAGTACGGAATCAACACTCGTTTCATAGAACTGGCCGGTGAGGTTAATGCAGCCATGCCCCACTGGGTTGTGGGCAAGGTGACAGACGGTTTGAACGAGAAAGGTAAGTCAGTCAAGGGGGCAAAAGTTTTGGTTCTGGGCCTTGCCTACAAGAAGAATGTGGACGACCCTCGGGAGTCTCCGGCCATGGAAATCATGGAGATTCTCAGGAGTAAAGGTGCTGAATTACATTACAGTGATCCTCATGTGCCAGTATTTCCCCCCATGCGAAAACATAAATTTGAACTGAAATCCGAGGAATTGACTCCTGAATTGCTTAGAGAGGTTGACTGTGTTCTTTTGGTTACCGACCACGACGACTTTCCCTACGATTTCATCGCTGCTCATGCAGAGCTAATCGTGGACACGCGTGGGGTGTACAGAAGTGGTGAAGCCAATGTAATCAAAGCTTAGCCCGCCCTACCTACCTTCGAGCCAACTCCACCATCACCCACCGCGAGATTTTTCCCAATAATGTATGTATAATTTAAGGCTTATCCCCAATTCCCTGACATGAGACAAAATCCACACCTCCCTCGGGTTCTGGGATGAAATTTGCATATTTAACTCGCCTGCGCGATGAATTACGCTTCGGTATGGCCACAAAGCTCCCGTGCTTCTCTTTGACCTGTAAGCTCTAAGAGCCTGAGAGAGTGCGGTTCGGGCATTGAGTCTAACATCTTGCGGATCAGGGAATGAAAAAGAAAATCGTACCTCTATTGTTAGTATTAGTGATTTTGTTTGTTTTACTCGCAATACTAAACCCAGGATTTCGAGAGAAAATGCACGTGGTAATAGATTATATAAGTAACTGGTTGGGAATAGAGTGGGGATCTATTCGCAAGTGGAGAAGCGCGCAATTATTTCTGTGCTGAAACCATGTTTGAGGACATCGACCTGGATGGGCACAAACCTTGCGCTATTAAATCGTTTACCACAAAAAAATCCACACAAAGACAAGTATCAGCAATGTTACAGAGAGCAAATAAAAAAACGGCAGAACAAGATAATGTGCCAGCCAAAGGTAAAATTTTTAGCAGTCCATTCAAAGCCGTAGAGACTACCATCATTTCTGACAGTAGCAGTTTCCAGGGTACTGTTGAAACAGAGGGCAACCTCATTGTGCACGGCACGGTGACAGGTATAATAAAGTGCGGCTCTTTGGAAATTCTGCCAGAGGGCATTGTGGATGCGAACGTAGAGGCTGAAAATGTAAGTGTGGCAGGAAAGTTCCAAGGAGACATGGTCTGCAATGGCAGATTAAGCATTTTGAGCACAGGAAAAGTAATCGGACAGATTGCCTATGGGAGGCTATCCATAGAATCGGGGGGACAGTTGGCTGGTAACCTTACACGATCCGATTCAAAAGAGAGCGCAGTGCTCCCCCTTTACCAAGAGGCTGATAAATCCTAACCGTACCTGCCTTGGCGGCACGGCCACATCGTTTCGTGGTCTCGCGACAGCAATTCATGAAATATCTAGGCTAAGGGTGTCTCCACCGGTATTTAACAATTCCTCAAATATGCATTTTTAGATACGGTTGCCGCTTCAATCGACTAGATGTGGGACTCTACCAGCATCTTTGTATGTATGTAACTACTTGATTAGCCAATGAAAACTATCATACTTGAAGATGTGGCATGGTTTTTCCATTACTTGCACAACCGTCTGTCACTAAAGAGACGAAGGAGGAAGTCTAATGAGACGCATAACCTTACTACTTTTTCAACTGTTCTTAGCACTTTTTGCCGGTTACGCTGTACTTTATGATGTTCCTAACGAATATCTCCTCGTTCCTCTGCTGTGTCTTGTCTGCATGTTCTTTCTGGCAAAACATCCAGACTCTTATCCCACCGAGAAACGAAATAAATTGGTGCTTGATGCTTAACAATTTTTGTACGTTTCTTAAGGTCTCCGACCACTTTGCAAAAGCGGGACATGCACCATGATTTACCAAAGAGAGAGACGGAGATTTGAACGAATAGAGGTTACATGGCCTACTACTATCATCACCTCCGATGGACAGTTTGCCGGGGAAACCAAGAGCCTCAGCCAGGTTGGAGCATCTTTTTATTGTCGAGAGATGCCGCCCATAGGGCAAGAGTTTCGGTTGGAAATCCAACCTCCCAGTCGTCAACCCATATTGGTGTCAGCAAAATCAATATGGGCGATGGAACAGGTCCCTCTGGAAAATTCTGGTCTCTTCATAATAGGTGCTGAATTTGAATACATATCGGAAGCAGATCTTCAGTTCATAGGGAAGGTGATTGCCCATGAGAAAAGTCAGGGGGAGTAAGGGCAAACCTTGAGGTGACCTAGTTTGGTAAAAATTAGATGTTCTGAGTATTTTTTGAGGTGTGGCGACTTTACTGAGAAAAGACCATATTAAAAGGAAGAGGAAGCTCAGCAAGGGTTCTTGGCATCTCTTTGAATCTAGAACCTGCCCCAGGCAATGTAGTTCCTTAAATTCTCCTCTAATGGATTGTCGAGGACGCGAATTTCAGCCGGATTTTGAAAAGAAAATTCAAGTTGGCTTGCAGGCACAGGAACGGAAAACAGCTCTAAGGTCTCTTTTGTCATCCTGACTTTAATGGACACTGTGTCAATTGTTATGGGCTTGAAATCCGCCATGTTTTTTTAATATACTCCCCTTACTGAAGGTTGACCTGGTCTGAGGGAAAGATTTTGAGGTGCCAAGACCTTCCACAGCCATAGCGACATTTGATGTAAACTGGCAAGATTTTTCCTTCCTGGCATGCGAACGATGCTTCCCCCACGTTACACTCCAGGCCACACTCCGGGCAGAAAAAGGCGTAGCCGCCGGCGAAGCGGGGGTCTTCTTTCCGCTCAAAAAGGCTATCTATAGAATTAATGTTATCCACCATGGGTTTGTTGACCACAGTTCAAATGAACAAATTTGCTGTTTTTCCCTTTAAACATGCAACAGCGGTGCCATTCTGATCACAAAAAGCATGAAGCATAACCAAAGGGCATGGAGCATGGGGCATTAGGCACAGGGTATGGCCACTTTGTCCTCGGTGGTCAGTCTTTTAGTGAAATAATTTTCTTTGCAAAGAAACCAGCCATAGATGATTTTAAAAGGGGAAATTGGGAACTCGACGCTCAGGCATCGGTAATTGTAGTGAAAACAAGTGCTTCTAAAGACGCAAGCTACGACGATGGAGTGGCTGTTTTTACAATGCCCAAGAGCGGCTTACTGGTAGAAGCTACTGTAGGCGCTCAGAAGTTCGAGTACACCCCCAAATGAGATGGGTTCTCACTCTCCATTCCACTCTTTATGACGAATCTCCCATTGCTCTCCAACGACACTCGAGTCTGAATCAAGGGCGCAAAATAGCTCGGTGTCTTTTTGGTGGAGACATAGAGGGTAAACTCCGGAAAGGGTTTGGTGTTGACTTCCACTAAGGTCTCGTGGTTTATTCACTGACGGGTAAAAATCGTAGTCCAGGTGCCAGGGTAACGCTTCCACCGAGATAAGAGTAAAGGCAGGGCTTTTGAGACTTTCAGAATTTCATCTGGAGCAGGACTAGAAAGGATTTTATCTATGTCTGAACAAACGGAGAGACGTGAATACCCCAGAGCGAAAGCCAAATGGCCTGTGACCTTGATTACCCCTGAGGCCCAAATTGAAGGAGAAATAGAGAACTTCACTCCAAAGGGGTTATTCGTCTCCTGCTCAGAGGTGATGCCTTCCGAGGGCATTGTAAGATTAGTGATTAAGCTCCCCGGCCGTCCGACCATGAATGTTGCTGGCAAGGTTATTTGGTCCACGATTATCGATACTGTTGAGAGTGGAGCAATGTTAGGGGTGGGTATACAATTAACGGAAATATCCGAAAGCGACTTAAAGGTGCTCCAAGAAGCCGTGGCCGAGCGACAAGGAGATGAAGATTAGTAGTTGGCACCTTGTTTGCATGCAGAAAAAGGCGAGCATATCGCTCCCATAATGTTCCCTCCCTTTTCTCTGTCCCCCATCGGCTTTGGTGTGGTTGAGCCGATGGGGATTTTTTTTGATTGACTCGACTGTTTGACTATGTGAACACTTTACGATTAGAATTCCAGCGAACTCTTGTGTTGGAGTAAGAATGAGCGCGAAGCTAGTGGAGCAGATTGGTCATCTCAGAAAGAGTCTGAAAGCGATCATCCTTGCCCACAACTACCAGCGACCGGAGGTGCAGGATATTGCAGATTTCACCGGGGACTCTCTTGAGCTGAGTCGCAAGGCAGCTGGCACCGATGCTGAGGTGATTGTTTTTTGCGGAGTACACTTTATGGCTGAAACCGCCAAGATTCTCTCACCGCATAAGACAGTGCTGCTCCCTGACGAGGAAGCCGGTTGTCCTATGGCGGACATGATCACTCTAGAACAACTGGAGGCTGAAAAGGCAAAATACCCTGGGGTCATGGTGGTCTGCTATGTGAATTCCAGTGCTGCGGTAAAGGCTGGCTCGGATATTTGCTGCACTTCCGCCAACGCCGTCCAAGTAGTGAATGCGGTTGAGAAAGACCAGCCGATTCTTTTCATTCCTGATCAATACCTCGGGCAGTACGCCATGAACAGGACAGGTAGAGAGATGCACCTGTGGCCCGGGTACTGTCCAACCCATATGAAAATAGGGGTTGGAGATCTGAGAAGACAAAGGGCCCGCTATCCTGGGTGCAAAGTTGTGGTTCATCCCGAATGTCGGCCCGATGTAATCGACGAAGCGGATGAGGCTCTCAGCACCAGTGGTATAATCCGCTATGCACGCTCATACCAGGGTAATACGCTCATTGTTGGTACTGAGATCGGGATTCTCCACCGACTAAAAAAAGAAAATCCCGCAGTAGAGTATATCCCAGTAACTGAGCGTTCCGTCTGCCCCAACATGAAGCGCATCACCTTAGAGAAAGTCCTCTGTTCCATGGAGGAGATGCAACCTACGATAGAAGTTCCAGAGTCTATAAGACAGGGGGCCTTGGCAGCGGTGGAAAGAATGCTAGCGCTCTAAAAGTCAGGGGGCAGCAGGCAGGGGAAAGACATACCATCTGCATACTATAATAATTGCTGCTAGCTGGCTGCTGATAAGACTGGCCACACAGACAACAGGCAGAGGCCAAACTGAAGAGATCTTAGTACACCGGAAGCCGGTAGTGGCAAGGGGTCATGATTGTCTTTTACACCTCCGATCTTCATGGAAATAAGGAGCTCTACTCTGAACTGTTTTACCTAGCAGAAGAGAGGAGGGCTCGAGCTGTTATCATCGGGGGCGACATGTTACCCTTAGGGGACAGCTTTCAATTTTCCCTTCGCGAGCAAAAGGATTTCATTTTTTCTTATCTTGAACCAAAGCTTAAAGATTTTCTCTCCAAAGTACCGCGAACCACTATTTATGCTATGCTTGGCAACTATGACTGGAGTTCCAGTAATATCCACCTTAAGAGTTTAGAGGAAAAGGGTATGCTGCGTTTACTTCATGGGCGAAAGCATGCTCTAAGAGATGATTATGAGTTGATTGGTTATGCTCACGTACCACCTACACCTTTCATTATAAAAGATGGTGAACGGCGAGACCTGCAAATAAATCTCCCTGAACAGCAGCGTTGCACTGCTTGTTGCAGCCAGGGAGAGAAAATTCTTGCTATTGATCCCCAGCTCCACCTTGTCGGGATGAAATGCATTGAGGAAGAACTACAAGAACTGCCGAAGGCTCGGGAGTCTCATTGCGCAGTCTATGTGATGCATAGTCCACCCTTCCACACTAATTTGGACAGACTCTTCGACGGTGGGTGTATTGGGAGCCGCGCCATAAGGATGTTTATCGAAAGACAACAACCCTATTTGACTCTACACGGTCACATCCATGAGTCTCCAGAAATAAGCGGTCAATACTGGGACAGGATCGGAAAGACCCTCTGTATCAATCCCGGACAGTCCATTGAAGAGCTATACGCAGTTTCCTTTGAGCTCGAAGATGTAATTACCACTCTGGAACACACAGTTTTTGGACGAATGGCGGAAGAGGCATAGAGCATTGAGCATGGGGCATAGGGCATAGAAGCATATAGTAAGGAGTTAAAGTCTCCTTGCGGCTCACAACAGACAGCTCGCAGCATGCAGCAAAGAATCAATATGGGGGATACTTGTTTTCTGCCAGTTGCCTGCTGCTGGCCAAGAGCCCTGTCTCCACGCGTCCCCGTTTCACCCCGTCACCGTGTCGTTCTTTTCTGCCTTGTCCGCCTCTGAATATTGTCAGCTGGCAAAAATAGGTCTTGGAGTTTAGGTAGCTGTCTCATGCCACTGCCCAAAACAGCAAAAGAACTTTTGAGTCCCCGTTATTGGTGGCAGGAGTTTTGGCGGGAACTTAATGAGCTGCGAGGTGAACCCCATAAGATAGCCTTGGGGATGGCCATCGGGGTTTTCATCGCCATCACTCCAACCATTCCTTTTCATACAGTACTGGCAGTATCCCTGGCAGCACTGCTGAGAGGTAGCAAGCTAGCTGCGGCCTTAGGAGTCTGGGTGAGCAATCCTGTAACCATCCCTATTTTTTACTATGGTAGTTATCGCCTGGGAAAATTTGTTTTAGGGTATCCGCAGCTGGTTCTGCCTGCTGATTATTCCTTGATTTCAATGATGAAGCTGGGGAAGCACGTGACGGTGGCAATGTTACACGGCGGCATACTTCTGGGAATTGTGCCGGGACTGTTGGCCTATTTTCTAACCTACAAAATAACCAGTTCCCCTCGGTTCCAGGGGAAATCACAGTGAGAATTTTTGTGTAAGCTGAGAAGTGGCATAATGATTTCTCCCCAAAAAGCCCTGAAGGTGCTCCGCAGACGGTCGGCCAAAGGCCTGGGACAGCACTTTCTCATTCATCAGGCAACCGCGGAAAAGATCGTGGCCGCAATTCAGCCAAGAACAGGTGATGTTGTGGTGGAAATAGGGGCGGGACTGGGGGCTCTAACTTTGCCATTGAGCAAGAGCGGTGCTCTGGTGATTGCGGTTGAGATCGATGCAGAGCTGGCAACGTTTTTAGGCAATGAGCTAGAACAGCAAAAGGGCAAGGGGGTGAAAATAGAGTGTATGGATATTCTGGAACTGGATCTCATTGGGCTCAGCGAGCGGTTCCAAAGAAAGATAAAAATCATCGGTAACGTGCCTTACAACATAAGTAGCCCCATTGTGTTCAAACTCATGGGAGCGGCAGCTTGCCTCGAAGCGGCGGTTCTGATGTTACAGGATGAGGTGGCAGCCAGAATTCTTGCCGGTCCGGGGACTAAAGATTATGGAATTCTCTCGGTTATGGCTGCTTACCACAGCGAGCCAAGGCGGGTTATGCGGCTAAAATCGTCTCAGTTCCATCCGCCTCCCAAAGTCGATTCTCAGGTAATACATTTGCAATTTCGGGATTGCCCGCTAGCACCCCGGGTGGAACCATCCTGGCTGTTACAAACGGTAAAGGCTGCTTTTTCTCACAGGCGAAAGACTCTGAGAAATAGTCTGCTAGCGAGCAAGCTTGGCAATCTGACTCCAAATGTGGTCAGTACAGCCCTGGAAAAGGCTTCAATAGGACCGCAGCGGAGGCCGGAGAGTCTTACTCTTGCAGAATTTTTGCGGCTGGCAGATGCATTGAATGGGTAAGGCTCGGACATGGAGCTGATTTTCAAAGCTAGAGGAAAAAATGGGGAAGCTCCTGGTTCAAAACAGGTTGACGAAGAAAAATGGAAATGATAACAATTAGCAGTTCAGGTTATAGAATAATCCGCTTGGATCCATTTGGTGGACTGAGACGGTGATGAGCCATTTGATCAGGCCGACGCAAGCGCAGTCAACATCGCAACCAGATCCGGAAAGTGGTTAAGCCTTCTGGACAGTCGTCTTGAAGGCTTTTTGCATGCTTGATACTGCGTCCGAGTTCACTGGAATGGAAGACAAAATTTCAGAGACACGGAGGAGATCAGACCATGCGCCGCATATTTTTGAAAGCGAAAATACATCGGGCCCGGATTACCACTGCGTGTTTGGACTATGAGGGCAGTTTGAGCATCGATCAAAGCCTGATGGTTCAGGCTGATATCGCTGAGTACGAGCAGGTGGGGGTGTATAACCTCTCCAACGGGGAACGCTTTGACACCTATGCCATAGCTGGGCCAGAGGGATCCGGAGACATTTGCCTCAACGGCGCCGCTGCTCGCAAAGGCCAACCGGGTGATCTGATTATAGTAACCACCTACGCTTTGCTGAATGAAAAGGAATTGGCAAACCACCAGCCGAAAGTCATTCTTTTAGACGAGAACAACCGATCTCGGCCGGCGGTAGCGATGACCAGTAGATGACCAGAACATGAGATTTTTTGCTTGGATTAAATCAACAATTCGTGGTTATTTTTTTGCCGGTCTCCTCGTCATCGTTCCGCTGGGCGTAACTTTGTTTGTGATAACAGCCATTCTCAGGCTGATAGATCGTTTGCTCATCGTAATCCCTCCTAAGTTTCACCCTGATACCTATTTACCCTTCAAGATTCCAGGTCTCGGGCTTGTTCTTGCTTTGGCTCTCATCATGATTACCGGGATTTTGGTCAAAAACTATATCGGTCGGCGGGTGGTGGACTTCGGTGAATCCATCCTTTCCGGTATTCCTCTGGTGCGACCGGTTTATGTGGCGGTCAAACAGGTGATCCAGGCGATGTTCGGCGACACTCCCTATGCCTTTAAGCGGGCCATACTGGTTGAATACCCCCGCAAGGGCGTATGGGCCCTTGCCTTTGTAACGGGAAAGACCTATAAAGAGATCGCTGAAAAGACCAAGAAGAAAATGATCAACGTTTTTTTGCCCACCACACCGAATCCTACCTCAGGATTCTATCTGGTGATCCCCGAAGAAGATACCATTCCGCTGGATATCACTGTTGAAGATGCCTTCAAACTGCTGATCTCCGGTGGCGTCGTTGAACCGGGAGGAAGGTTGCCCCAATTCCTCTTCGGCAGAAAGCAACGCAATGCGCGAATGGAGCAGATTCTGGCGCAAAGCGGACAGCCTGAAAACTCTGCTGCAGGCTCTGTCGAGTCTGATGACCAGTCTGAAAACGGTGAGGAAAATAGTACCCAATTAGAAGACAGGTCTATTTGCCATTCTGACAGCAGCCAGTCAGGAGCCGACAGTGAAGGGGAGAAAAATTTAACTGAAAACTAGGCATTACCAGAAAGCCAGATAAGTAGGCTGGAAATCAAAGGTTCGGCTGAAGGCATATAGCTGGAAGCTAAAGTAAGGAGGCAGATTACATGTCTACAACCAACTATCTTTTCACTTCTGAGTCTGTTGCGGAAGGACATCCGGACAAGGTAGCCGACAAGATTTCTGATTCGATTCTGGATGCCATCATGGCCGAGGACAAGCAGTGTCGTGTGGCTTGCGAAACCATGGTGACCACAGGGATGGCCATAATTGCCGGCGAAATTACTACAAGCTGTTGGGTGGATATGCCGCAGATCGTTAGAGACACGATTAAGGAGATTGGTTACAACAATTCCGGCATGGGATTCGATTGGGAAACCTGTGCGGTCATGACCTCCATTGACAAACAATCGCCGGATATCTCCCAGGGAGTAACTGCAGGTGAGGGTCTTTTCGAAGACCAAGGCGCCGGAGACCAGGGGCTTATGTTCGGTTATGCCTGCAGTGAGACCCCCGTTTTAATGCCCATGCCAATCTACTATGCCCACCGGATAACCCGGAGGCTGGCGGAAGCTCGCAAAAGCGGGGTTTTGGACTTCCTTCGCCCTGACGGTAAGTCACAGGTGACGGTGGAATACGATAACGGTGTGCCCAAGAGAGTTCACACCGTAGTTGTAGCGGCTCAACATGTTCCCCAGGTGAAGTACGACACCATCCGGGAGGGGATCCTTGAAGAGGTGATCCGCAAGGCCATACCAGAGAATATGCTTGATGATCAAACAAAGTACTTTATCAATGCCACAGGCCGGTTTGTAATCGGCGGCCCCATGGGAGATTGTGGCCTCACCGGCCGTAAGATAATCGTTGATACCTACGGCGGCCAGGGGAGCCACGGAGGCGGCTGTTTTTCCGGCAAGGATCCATCCAAGGTGGACCGGAGCGGCTCATACATGGCGCGATACGTAGCCAAGAATATTGTTGCCGCCGGATTGACAGAAAAATGCGAAGTCCAGGTCGCCTACTGCATTGGTGTTGCTGAGCCAGTGAGTTTGATGATTGACACTTTTGGTACTAGCAAGATCTCTCCAGATCGAATTGCGGAAATAGTAAGGGAAACCTTCACTTTCAAGCCGGCCGAAATTATCAAACATCTAAAGTTGCTGAGGCCCATCTTTAAGAAGACTGCCTGTTATGGACACTTTGGTCGCAATGATCCTGATTTTACCTGGGAGCACACTGACAAGGTGGATGAACTCAGGGAGAAGGCGGGGATCTAGTTCAGCTAGCAGCTTGCAACTGGCATCGGGCAGCGATTCATATTTGAGAACACTTTCGCTCTTATTATATATCCAATGCTACCCATAGGAAGGAGGACGTGGTTTTTATGGAATATGATGTAAAAGATCTGGCACTGGCGGAAAAGGGTAGAAACCGAGTGGAATGGGCAAGCCAAGGTATGCCCGTGCTCAAAGCCATTCAAAACCGTTTCTCTGATGAAAAACCCCTTGCGGGTGTGCGCATCGCCGCATGCCTGCACGTTACCACTGAGACGGCTGTATTAATGCAGACCCTTAAGGCTGGCGGGGCAAAGGTGCACCTGTGCGCATCCAACCCACTGAGCACTCAGGATGATGTGGCAGCTTTTTTGGTTGCTGATGAAGATATTTCAGTGTTCTCCATCAAGGGTGAGGACAGGGATACCTACTATAGTCACATCCACCAGGCCCTTGACTTAAGACCTCACATTACTATGGATGATGGGGCGGATCTGGTGAGTACAATCCACGCAGAAAGGCGAGAACTTTTAGAGGACATTCTCGCGGGAACAGAGGAAACTACCACCGGAGTCATTCGGCTTAAAAGCATGGCGACTGCAGGGGTTTTGGCCTATCCGATTGTTGCAGTAAACGACGCCAACACCAAACACCTTTTCGACAACCGTTACGGTACGGGTCAGAGTACAGTTGATGGGATCATCAGGGCCACTAATCGCTTGCTTGCTGGCTCCACGTTCGTGGTGGCAGGTTACGGGTGGTGTGGCCGTGGGGTGGCCATGAGAGCTAACGGTATGGGGGCTAAGGTGATCGTCACCGAGATTGATCCCTTGCGTGCTCTGGAGGCGGTAATGGATGGTTATCAGGTGATGTCCATGCTTAAGGCCGCCGAATTGGGAGACATTTTCTGTACCGTGACCGGCGATATTAAAGTTCTTCGCAAGGAGCATTTTGTTGCAATGAGAGATGGGGCCATAGTCTGTAATTCAGGCCATTTCAATGTTGAAATAGACCTAGAATCCTTGGCTGAGATGAGTGAAGCGAAGCGACAGATCAGAGAGGATGTTGAAGAATATCGTTTATCCAGCGGCAAACGTATCAATGTACTTGGAGAAGGGCGTTTGGTGAATCTAGCCGCGGCCGAAGGACATCCTTCCAGTGTCATGGACATGAGTTTTGCCAACCAAGCTCTGGCGGCAGAGTACGTGAAGAAAAATGGGTCCACCTTGCAGAAGAAAGTCTATGGAGTGCCTGAGGATATCGATTCGGAGATTGGCAGGCTCAAGCTCGCAGCCATGGGAGTTGAGATTGACATCCTTCTTCCAGAGCAGGAAAAGTATTTGGCCTCGTGGGATATGGGAACCTAGGGATTGCGGATTGCGGATTGCGGATTTGGTAATAAACAAAGGAATCAGAAGATGTAACTTGCAGGATAGAGATCAATCCCTGAAGAATTCTGGCTCCCGACTTTCGACTCACGAAACCTGTCCCATCGAATAAGACAAGACTGCCGGGATAGAGTGATGAATAACCATGTTGACAACCTATTGGTATTCATTTTGTCTCTAGCTTTAATGGTAGCTGCAGCATGTGCTCCCTCTAAGGTAGCCGCACCGATTACTGGCCAAGAGGAAGTACTCAGGATTGTCGATCCCTTTTCCGTACCGCTGGAAAGGGACGACCTGCCTCGAGATTTATTGGAAGAGGCACTTACTAATAGCCTGAGCTATTATGAACGGCTTCCCGAGGATACAACCTTCAAATTTGGTACCGAAGAAGTACAAGTCGACCGTATCAAGCGATCCTTGCGCACTTTTCTTTTTTTGCTCAGAGACACAACCTCCTGGACGGAACTGGCAGACAAGGTTAGAGAGAACTTTGTTATCTACCGGTCCGTCGGCCGGGATGAGGAGGGGGAAGTGCTATTTACAGGGTACTTCGAGCCCACCATCCAGGGAAGCCTCACTCCGGACGAACACTACCGTTACCCTATCTATGGCGTTCCAGACGATCTTCTCAATATCGATCTAGGACTTTTCAGGGATGAGTATCGGGGAGTGAGGCTGGTGGGACGGGCAGAGGGAAAACGGGTCGTTCCTTACTACACCAGAGAAGAAATCGATCGCTACGGCAAGTTGGCCGGTAATGACTATGAGTTGGCGTGGGTGGCTGATCCAGTGGAACTTTTTTTTCTGCGGATACAAGGCTCCGGACGCATCCGCTTACTGAACGGAGAGTCGATTCGACTTGGATATGCTGCCCAAAATGGATGGCCATGGCGGCCTATCGGAAGATTAATGATCGAAGAAGGGCTCATACCAAAAGAGGCCATGTCCATGCAGGCCATTCGTCGTTATCTGAAGCAGAATCCTGAGAAAATGTCTGATATTTTTGCTTACGATCCGAGCTATGTATTTTTCCAAGCCGAAAAGGGAGGTCCTTTTGGCAATATAGCTGTGCCGCTTACGTCCGGGCGATCAATCGCAACCGATTCTTCTATTTTCCCCAAAGGAGCGCTCGCCTTTATTGAATGTCAGAAACCAGTTTTTGCCAAAGATGGCGTTATTTTAGGATGGGTTCCTTTCGGCCGTTATGTGCTTAATCAGGATACCGGCGGCGCCATTCGTGGACCCGGACGGGTAGATCTTTTCTGGGGCAACGGTCCCTTCAGTCGCATTGCTGCCGGGCACCTCAAGCACACCGGCTCCCTTTATTTTCTCCTCCTTAAAGAGTGAGTAGGCTTATTAGGTTTCAGGTGCCAGGAGAAAAGACACAAGAGCTGAAACCTGAACACTGAAACCTTCTTCACTTTGTTATTTCTCCGTCTTTTCCCCCTGATCAGTCTGACCTACATCTGCCTCAACGACGGTCTGGATTATGAACTGGTTAATTACCCTAATCTCGTCAAATATGCGCGAAAGTTCCAGGAGCTTGTCTACTTCTCCTTCATTGATTACGGCGAAAAATTTTTGCTGTACGAGACGAAAACGGTCGATAAGAGCTGCCTCTCGCTGCTTGAGCTCGAGCAAGAACTCCTCCGGTGACTGCATTTGTTCATACCTGGATTCCAATGTCAGGTAGGTTTCGCGATAGTGATGGGCAAGTGTTTTGAGGTGTTCGGCAAAATGAGGCATATCATTCATAAATAGTACTCCTGTCTTGTGGGCTCGGGCTGGAGGGCACAATGGACTGGATTGTAAATGGTCTAGGTTCAACAATAAAGTAGTTTTTACCCTTGAATTTCTCACTTTGCAATGCAATAATTAGCGAAGTTACGAAATTACAATCATTTTTTCTTTCCGGGTATTTTTGGCCTAAAGTGTGATTTTCGGACGCGATTTCAGCTTTTTTCATCCTTTTACCCGTGGATCTTTTAGACACTGCCGGTGACTGAAAAGTGGACGGCTGTTTGCGACCAGTTTTGCTCAAAAAGGGCACAGGACGGAGGAGTTGCGACTGGGGCCCGGCGAGAAACACAATTTTTTGTTTCTTGGTCGAACTGGCAGGGTGCTTCTCTTGTCTGTACACGGGTTAAAGCCCCTAAAGGTAAGCACAACTTCATGGAGAAGACCATAAACATAGTTGTCTCAGAGCGGATCAGAGTGCCTGCCGCATATCTACCTCCGATGCTCAAGAAGAAGCTCACCGAAAGGCTTGTCTTTACCAATCCAGAGTATGAGTTTCGCCAGAGTCGGGGTGAGTGGTTGGGAAGCATACCGCCCCAGATTCACTGTATGTATGAGCAAAGACGCAATTATTTTATACCTAAAGGATTTCTTCATCAATTGTTGGATCTCTGCCAGAGTTTTGGTGTCAAGTACCGACTGACTGACCGACAACGGGAGCTTGAACCGGTTGAGTTCCAATTCCACGGCGTATTGAAAGACTACCAGGAGCTGGCCTATGAGGAAATGACAACGAGAGATCACGGCACTTTGGTTGGCGGTGCAAAGAGCGGAAAAACAGTTATTGCCCTCTATCTTATGTCCCAACGTCAACAGCCAACAATGATTGTTGTACCCAATGTTGCTCTGCTGGGCCACTGGAAGGAAAAGCTTGTTCGGTTCCTCCAGGTGTCTCCGGATGAAGTGGGCATCATAGGCGAAGGCAAGTTTGAGGTGGGGCCCCGTGTTTCAGTGGCACATGTGAGCGCTCTTTACCGCCGAGTACGTGAGGTGCGTGACAAGGTGGGGCATTTGGTGGTAGATGAGTGCCACCGTACTCCCTCTCGTACTTTTACCCAGGTAGTTAGCAATTTTGACTGCCGCTTTTTGTTGGGATTATCTTCTACGAATCAGCGGCGAGACCGGCTCTCACGTCTCATTTACTATTATGTGGGAGACATTCTTCATCAAATTGATGCTCGCAAAGCAACAGAGATAAGAGCAATATTCCAGGCCGACGTAGTGGTTCGTCAAACAGATTTCGAGTATCCCTACCAAAGCAGTGAGGATTATCCTGCCATGCTTGAGGCCCTGGCCAGAGATCCGGAGCGTAATCGGCTCATTGCAGATGACGTCTCCAGCGAAATAAACGAAGGCGCTGGAGCCCCACTTCTGGTGTTAACCCAAGATGAGGACCAGGACCACACCTTGAAGGATATGCTGGACGAGGAGGGAGTCTCGAGCGTGTCGATAGACCCTGACCTGATTGCGAAAGGGGAAAAGGGGTTAGACAAACAATTGAAGAGCAAAGACATCCAGGTGGTGTTGGCCAACCGTCTTTTATTTCAGCAGGTGATTTCTGAGACAAAATTTAAAGCTCTCTTTCTTACTACTCCTCTCAATTTCAGGGGGAAGACAATAAGTTGGTTTCAGGAGATATTGAGACGCGATGATGGCCAGCGGCTGATAAAGGTATACGATTATGTGGATACTAAGATAAGCATCCTCGACAACTTCTTCCGCATGCGCAGTTATGCTTATGGACTGCGGCTACCAAGAGCTGCTCCCCCCAAGTAACTCCCCTCCCTCCCATCTCTGGCAGGAAGAAATCAGAGGTCAGAAATCAGATGCCAGAGGTCAGGGAAAAACCTGATCTCTGATCTCCGGCTTCTGACGTCTGTGGCGGACGATTTCAACGATTTGAAGGATTTGTCTAATGGACTTAGAGAAAGCTGACCCCAATGCGCCTGGCGCTTTGCTGTGGCCATGAGGAGAACTGTTGAGTAAGTTGCGAGTCGCTATCGGCGAACACCTAGAGAACTGTTCCCAAGTGATTACTCTCGGTGTACGTTCTCAGATAAGTGATTACACCCGAGAGGAGCGGGAACTGCTCCGGACTGCAGATATTATATTTTTTCCAACAACCAAATTTGCAGATCTCTTTGCAACCCTGGGAAAGGTAACGTATCCAAGCGTTAACTGTTACCGTTTGCGAGGTGAGAGGCTGAAACACGTAGCCTTGCTTCGTATGCTTAAAGTGCCCTATCCGCGCACGCGCGTCTATTATGGTCAAAAGCAGAAGCAAAAGATTCTCGAGGATTTTGCATTTCCATTCATTGCCAAGAATCCCCTGAGTTCAGCAATTGGGAAGGACGTTTTTCTTATAGATAACAGCCCCAAACTGCAATGGTACAACAAAAAATGCAACCCAGCCTACATTCAAGAGCAGGTAATACCGCAGATGGAATTGCGGGTGGCTGTAATCAACTACCAGAAGGTGTTCGGTTCCTACCGTTGGATAGTTGGTGAGGATTCTCGCGCAAGTTCCGATCATGGCACCGAATGGCAGACAAAAAATATGCCTAGTGAAGCAATTACCCTTGGAAAGAATATTGCCTGTCAGGGCAGTCTCTCTGAGGTGACGGTGGAGATGATCTTCGACGGAAGTCAGTTTCAGGTTGTTGAACTCACCTTCCCATATGGTCAAACTGAAACGCTTCACACCGGACACGAACGGCTTAGGGCGATCTTGGAGATGATCGAAGGAGGAGAGCTTTAGGCCCAGGCGCGCTGCCCCATGCCTTTTCGCTTTTCGCCTGGCGCTTTGCGCCAGGTGAAATAGCATTGACACCTTAGAGCGCACCTCGTTATAATCACACCACTAATATGCCGGAGTGGTGAAACTGGTAGACGCGCTGGACTCAAAATCCAGTGGGCCTTGTGCCCGTGGGAGTTCGACTCTCCCCTCCGGCACCAAGCGACTGCAAGGGGGTTGGCGGGATAGCCGCTGACCCCAAAGTGTTTTGTTTTTTGACTATTTATCGTCTCCCACATACCATCCTCGTGTTTTTCGGCGGATCATTGTCCCAGTGAAAATGTGGGTTTTTGATCTGACACGCTTCTAGCTACTTTGATCCCATCATGACTGATCATAGGCATTTTTAGATAGGAGGCTATTCAGGCTAACAGAATAATTTATCAGGCTTTGGGGCGAGGATTTCCACTTGGCAAATTTGTAGAAGTATTCCGAGGAATTTGACCGACTGAGGCGAGCTGTAAAGAATAAGGGAGATGAGGTCGGCAGAATGCAAGGTAAGGCCAAAGACTTGGGGTATATTTGCAGTTTGAGTTGCCAGTTTTATGGCCTCGCGACCGCAATTCACGAAACGTCCGGGCTAGAGGAAATAGCTTAGATATCTAGAGCTTTTGCGGGGCAGTCAATAGGTTTTGAGAAAATGAGACAGGAGAGTGGATTTTGAGCCTAAAAAGCATCCGCGACATTAGCCTAAAGTGGAAGTTATTGATCCCCTTTCTGTTTCTCTCCTTTGTGGGAACTAGCTCACTAATTCTTTTAGATTTGAATAACCAGAAAAGGCTAATCGAGTACCAGGAGAAGAAAAAGCTGTATGATTATTATCGAGCCTTTTCTGACCACATTGAGGATCTCGAACGTTCAGCATTGAGTCTGGCTTACCAAGTCGCAAAATCGCCGACAGTGCAAGAGGCATTTGCCCGCAGAGATACCAAAGCGCTTATTGATTTACTGCTACCCTCCTACGAGGTTCTGGAAGATCAGTTCGATGTGAAACAGTTTCACTTTCACACCAAACCAGCCACCTCTTTTCTGCGACTGCATCGGATCTATCAGTCCGGCGAGGCGATGGCATCCTTTCGTCATACAATTACGAGGGTGGAGGAGACAGGCCAAGCCGTTGCCGGGTTAGAACGAGGTACTACTGGATTCGGAGTTAGGGGCGTCGTACCAGTGTTCTATAACACTGAATTTGTCGGAACCTTTGAGATCGGTTACGCTGTCGAGGGTCATTTTCTAGATTCCCTCAAGCGTCGATACGACATGGATCTTGCCCTCCTCATTCCAATCCACGGAACTGGCGGCTTTTACACCCTGGCGGCCTCCTCGTCAAACTTACAGATATCAAGTGACGAGATCTGTAGGGATGTATTGCGAACTCAAAGCCCCCACATAATGATCAGCCCGCTTGCTGCCACCGGATTGGCTCTTTTCCTGGGCCCGCTGAAGAATTCTGCCGGGAAGAGCATTGGGGTGGTGGAGATCAGCGTTGACAGATCTGCCACTCTTGCCGAGTTGGCCGAAAACAGGAATGAGATGTTTGCTGTTATGGTGGCAGCCCTGCTGTTTTCGTCTATTATTATTGTTTGGGTGGTGACGATCTTTCTTCGCCCTGTCCGGGATATTGTTTCAGCTGCTCGGGACATAGCTGCGGGCGATCGAGTCCGGGGAATTTTTGTGCCAGTCCGTGATGAGATCGGAACCCTGGCCGACTCTCTCAATGACATGCTCGAATCCCTCAACAGGGCAAGGCAGGAGATTCAAGAATATTGCATTACCTTGGAAGAGAGAGTAAAGGCGAGAACCCAGGAGCTCGTGGAAGAGAAGGAAAAATACGAGACATTAGTGGAAAATGCCCCTCTGGTTGTCTATCGCATTGAACCAGATGGAACGACCGTTTATGTTAACAGAGTTGTGGAGGACATACTTGGATATACACCCACGGAGGTAATAGCTGACAGAGAATTCTGGACGAAAATCACACATCCCGATGATCAGCAGAACCTTGCCAAACAACTAAGGGCATGTCTCGCAGAGGGTAAGGAATTATTGCTTGAATACAGAGGCAATCGCAAGGACGGCCGTGAATTATTTCTGCTAAACCATGCAATACCCTTGACTGATAGTGGGGGCAGGGTGCAGGCGGTGGATGGTATCATTGTAGACGTGAGTGAGAGGAGACGGCTACAGGAGCAGATAATTCAGACCGAGGAACTCAAAACTCTAAGCAATGTTTCTGCCAGGCTGGCACACGAAATACGTAACCCTCTCACCTCAGCTGGTGGCTTTGCCCGAAGGCTGCTTCTAGAGATGGATCAGGACAATGCTCAGAGGAAGAAGGTTGAGATTATTGTTCATGAGGTCCAGAGGCTCGAGCAAATTCTCAAGATGATCCTAACATACATTCGGCCAGTTCCCCTGGAATTTTCTTTAGTGGACTTGAACGGGCTTTTAGAAGGAGCTATACGCAAGTCCGCGGAAAAGTTTGACCAACGGGGGATCGAGGTTGAGGTTGAGCTGGATGAAAAACTTCCTTACATTCTTGCAGACCGCGGCCACTTGAGCAACGCGTTGGAAAGAATTCTGCGCCAGGCCTGCAAACACATGCCGGAAAGATCTCGCATGAAGATAACTACCACGACAAATGGTAAAGCAGTGGTTCGACTCTCTTATCCTGCACTCCATCTGAAAGGTGATGATATGGAGCACTTTTTCTACCCCTTTGTGACCGAGGAACTGGCGGAAGCTGACCTCGAGTTGCCCATGACCAAAGTAGTGATTCATAAACATGGGGGGATTATTCATATTACCCGGGTAGATGATGACCAGATTCTCGTCTCCATTACCTTTGTTCCCGTGGGGCAAGTGAGGACATGAAATAGTTTGTTGGATTTCGATTTTCTGGTCACGAGGGTGAATGCTCATTGAGAAATGAGCAAGGGGAAATGATCCCAGGTGAAGGCACTGGAGATTGACGTGACAGATATGATGAAAAGATCTGACCATGGCCAGGGAGAACTGACCAAGCTCCAGAAAGATGGAATCGCAGCTAAGCTGTCAAACAATCCCATAGTGAAGTTCATGTCCATCGGGCTGAGGGAGGTGCATAGAGGCGAGGCTACGCTCATTTTGAAAGACCGAGAGGAATTGCGCAACTCCATGGGGTTATTACAGGGCGGTATTTTGGGTGTACTGGCGGATGCGGCGGGCGGTGTTTCCCTCTACTCCGTATTGTCTGATCCTCTGAAAGTGGTGATTCCAACGGTGGAGTTCAAGGTGAACTTTCTGAGGCCAGCCAAGGAAGGAGACGTGGTAGCCCGTGGCAGAGTGGTTCACAGTGGACGGCAAATCGCTGTTTGCCAGGTGGAGGTTTCTTCAGAAGGCGGGGTATTGCTGGCCACTGGGGTTTTTACTTACATGATAAAATATCTAGATGAAGAACAGGGCATAGAGCATAGAGCATAGGGCATTCAGTTCAGTCGTTGCAAACGCAAAACTCGTTTCTGCCGCTTACCGATTACCATTCACCATTTCCTATTTCGTACCCATTTGAAAAGTAGCGATAGGGGAGAAGCAAGTAATGAAACAAATTATCCTGGGCACTGCTGGACACATTGACCACGGGAAGACGACTTTGATCAAAGCCATCTCTGGGATCGACACCGATCGCCTCAAGGAAGAAAAGGAAAGGGGTATAACCATTGAATTAGGTTTTGCCCACCTCACACTTCCCAACGGTCAAGAGCTCGGTATTGTTGATGTACCTGGTCACGAGAAATTCGTGCGACACATGGTGGCGGGAGCAACAGGAATAGATATAGTAGCTCTCGTTGTAGCGGCTGACGAGGGGGTTATGCCCCAGACCAGAGAGCACTTAGAGATATGTGAACTCCTCGAAGTTAAACAGGGGCTGGTGGTTCTGACCAAGACTGATCTCGTGGAAGATCGCGATTGGATAGATTTGGTGCAGGAAGATATCCATGATTTCTTGCAGGGGACGTTTCTCGCTTCTGCGCCCATAATAGCGGTTTCAGCTGTAAGCGGCGAAGGGCTAGGGGAGTTGCTGGAAAGTTTGCAGAAACTGAGCGAATCAGTGGAGGCCCGCCCGAGTAGCGGAGATTTCCGGCTAGCAGTAGACCGAGTTTTCACTATGAAAGGATTTGGCACGGTAGTGACAGGCACTGCCATCTCGGGCAAGACTGAGACAGGGGACACCCTTGTGGTCTATCCTCAGATGCTCAAAACCAAGGTGCGTGGAATTCAAGTGCACAATCGGGAGGTAAATGAAGCCGTCAGTGGGCAGCGTACAGCCATAAATTTACAAGGTCTAGAAAAGGCGGCTCTTGAGCGAGGAAATGTGTTGGCAACACCAGAGAGCCTTGTTTCCTCATATATGGTTGACGTGCGGTTGCATCATTTGGAAAACGCTCCCCGGGTGCTGAAAAACAGGGCTAAGATTCGCTTCCACACCGGAACCAGTGAGATAATCGGCACCTTGATACTTCTGGACACCGATGAGCTGAAACCAGGTGCCAGCGGTTATGCCCAGGTGAGATTAGACAAACAGGTGGCTGTTCGCAATGGGGATCGTTTTGTTCTCAGAAGCTATTCACCCATGCACACCATCGGTGGTGGCCAGATACTACATCCCAACCCGAAGAAGCGCAGGAGAATGGTGGGCAAGACTATAGAGGCCTTAGGAGTGCTCGAAAGAGGAGAGTCTCATAAAATGGTAGAACTCTACCTCAAAGAAGCGGGATTTGACGGGGTTGGCGAGAGGGCTCTGACAATACTTGCCAATATCACCCAGAAGGAACTCCGTAGTCTACTTCAGGACATGATGAGCCGAGGCGAGGTGATTCAATTTGATCGGGAAACTCCCAGATTCGTGCACGAGGAAGCTTTCGGGAAGCTCAGACAACTACTGCTGGACCACCTAGCTGAATTCCACCGCAAAGAGCCTTTGCGGGCAGGAATTAACAAGGAGGAATTGTTCGGGCGCTTGCCCCGAGGAGCTGACGGCAAGTTGTGTAATGAACTGATTCAGCGGTTGACTCGCCAAGGTGAAATCATTCAAGAAAGGGATCTGGTGAGACTCTCCTCTCATCAAATTGAGCTTGCGGGAAAGCAAGATGAGGTGCGAGAGAAGATAGAATCAATCTACCGAGATGCGGGCCTGCAACCCCCATTCTTTAGAGAGGTAGCCCGATCTCTTGGAGTCCCAGATAAGGAAACTCGCCAAATCCTTTCTTGGATGTTGGAGCAGGGGTTACTCGTCAAGGTTAAAGAGGATATGTATTTTCACTACGGAGCCCTTGATGGGCTTAAGCAACAGCTACTGGATTTATTTGAGGAACGGGAGGAAATAACAACCCCCCAGTTCAAAGAACTCACGCAAACCAGTCGAAAATACACCATTCCCCTTCTCGAGTTTTTGGATGCCAGTCGATTTACCATACGAGTAGGAGATGTTCGCCGTTTGAGACAGAAAAAGTAGGCTACGCAGCGGACTACTCCTAACAACTAGGCACTACGCACTAAGGACTAAGCACTAAAAAGATATTCTATTAATATTTGAAAATACTGGGAAAGTATACTTTTTACTAGAATTAACTTTAAATGTATACGTGAGAACAAAAAGCTTAAACATGGCACTTTTAAGGTCGACGATCACCCTCGGACAAATACTTTTGCCTGGTGCTTAGTGTCTAGTGCTCGGTGCCTACTTGTTACCTGGCAACCTCAAGGGTGCCGATTATTTGGTTGATGTCTCTGAGCCCTTGCTGGCGGAGATAATCCTCTAACCCGGAGATAATATCTAGGGTAACCTGCGGATTGACGAAGTTGGCAGTGCCAACCTGAATAGCCTTGGCACCGATGATCAAAAATTCGAGAGCGTCTTCCACAGAGACTATTCCTCCGAGCCCGATAACCGGCAGATTGCTTGCTTGGATTACTTGCCACACCATTCTCAGGGCGATGGGTTTGATGGCTGGGCCAGAAAGCCCTCCCACCACATTGCCCAGCCGAGGCCTTCGTGTTTGAGGATCAACGGCCATACCGGCAACTGTATTTATCAATGAGAGAATATCTGTGCCTGCATCCTCCGCAGCTTTTGCAGGAAGAGTTATGTCAGTGACGTTTGGAGTAAGTTTGGTAATCACTGGTAGGTTAGTTCTAGATCTGACGGCGGATACAACCTGGAATACCATCTTAGGATCCGAACCAAATGCCATTCCCCCAGCCTTGACATTTGGACAAGATATGTTGATCTCCAGTGCGTCTATACCCTCATGGCCATCTAGCCCTGCTGCCAACTCACCATACTCTTCCACGGTATTGCCGAATAGATTTACTATCACAGGTACTTGTAAAGGCCTGAGGTGGGGAAGTTTTTCCCGCAAGAAGGTCTGAAGACCGACATTTTGCAAGCCAATGGAATTAAGCATACCGCCGCACGTCTCCCATATGCGAGGAGGCGGATTACCTGACCGGGGTTCCAATGAGATGCCCTTTACCACGACCCCACCTAAATTTTCGAGTGGCACGAGAGCGGCGTATTCCTGCCCATAACCAAAGGTACCTGAGGCCACCATTACCGGGTTTTTCAACCTCAGGGGTCCAAGTTCAACTGCTAGGATTACAGGGCTATTAATGGTCATGAGATAAAACCACCACCAGGTAAATCATAAACTGCCAGGATAGGCGTAAAAAATAAAGATTAATAAAGTAAAGAAAATCGATTGGTTAATTAAATATTATCGTATTTACTGCTTTTCTAGTATTTATAGCTTTTGTATACTTTATAGCTTTTTAGCGGTTCTTGCCATGGATGCAGATTTGCCACCAAATGAGTTGTGGCCCGTTGCAAGGTACCAAGCGTCTGCTTGAAGATTATTCCCAGATTATCTCCTCTCCGTCGAATACCGGTCCATTCTGGCACACATTTGCGTAGTGAGGATCCGCAGCACCTTGAGGGGGGCGGCACCTGAGGGAACAGCTTAGGCAAGCCCCAACGCCACAGCCCATTAACGCCTCCATGGAGAGTTGTGAGGATATTCGCAGTCGTGCAGCCATCTCTGCTATTGAACGTTGCATCGGGTAAGGACCGCACGAATAGATAACTTTAGGCAATTCATCCTGCTGGATCAACCACGGTTCAAGATGTTCAGTGACTAATCCTTTTCGCCCTATGCTTCCGTCTTCGGTGACTATTTCCACCGCAAAACCAAGATCCTTGAAGTGTTGGACACAGACGAGATCACCAGAGGTTTTACCGCCGAACCATAGTACAAATGGACCCTTGTGTTTATGTGCGGCAAGGGTTTCTGCCAGATAGGGCAGAGGGGCAATACCGATGCCTCCTGCAACCAGTAAGACAAATCCATTGTCGTTGGGAAAGCGGAAGCCTCGACCAAGAGGGCCGAGGAGGTTCACAGAATTACCCGGTTGCATTGTGGTAAGAAGCCGAGTGCCCTTACCAACTACTTTGTAGAGGATCTCGAGCGAGCCAGGAGGATCATTGGGGTACAATCGGTGTATGGCAAAAGGACGACGGAGTAAGGGATCGAAGCTGTCTCGGATCCTAACCATAACGAACTGCCCCGGCTGGATGCTCACTGCAATGTCGGGGCATAGCAACCCCAGATGGTAGAGCTCAGTGCTCATGGGCTTGTTAAAGAGTATTTGTGCATTTCTCAAGATCATAGAATAACAACATAAAAATAGAAAAAGTTAATAAAAATTCTTAATAAATGTTAGGACCAAGTTCATAGCAAGATCCCGGCTATTGGCACAAAGAAGTCAGAGGCCACAAAGAATAGAGCTAAAATCTGATTCAACCACCCATGGGAGATCTGACATTCTATCCTCCTTAGTGCACTTTATGACCTCAATGATTTCGTCTATCCTTTGAATGCTAGCCGTCCTTGATGCTTACGGCAACAGCGAAACGGCCTGTTTTGCCCTCACCCCGGTATGAATAAAAGACTTCAGGGTGACATTTGGTGCACAGCCCAGCAATCTCAATATTTTTTCTCGGCACCCCAGATTCAGTAAGTTGGACCTCAGTAATTCCCCAGAAATCGAAGTAATTCGCCCTCACTTGGAATCGAGAAAAGGTAGGGGGGAGATCTTGCTTCCAGTTGCGAAACTCCGAACAACATGGGCCTAGGGAAGGCCCAACCCCGGCAATGATATCAGGGGGGTTGCAGTTAAACTGTGACACCATAAGCTGAATAGCTTTACCTGCAATATTCTTGACGCTCCCACGCCAACCCGCATGGATGATGCCTGCCACTCTTTTAGCTGGATCGTAAAGGAGGATTGCCTGACAGTCAGCTACCTTGATCATCATCAGCAACCCTGGCAGCTGTGTGAAAAAGCCATCTTTACCGTGGAGGGGATAATCCACTCGCGAGTCCAAGTGAGGGTATTCACGCAGTACGACCAGGTTGCTGCTGTGGCTTTGTCTGGCATAGATGAAAGAAGAACACTCAGTTGCATTTCTTATCCGGTGAAGATTTTCTTGGACCCTCAGGGCATCGTCCCCCGTGTCGTAGCTAACATTGAGGCTGGCAAAAGGTGGCAGGCTTGTCCCCCCCAGACGAGTGAAAACACGGTGTTCTAATTCTGCAAATCGACCGAGAAGATGAAATCTATAAAAGGGGATGGAGTTTTCTGCAAAGGGCTGTAAGGTTTCTGATACTGGAAGTACCGTATTGCCGAATGTGAACATGGAGCTAAATTTCCAATTCCAAACCCTCCCGGGCCAGGATGATTTCAAGGTTGGAGTTGCCCTTTATGGTCTCATAGTAACGGATGGTTTTGTCGAAAATTTCTTCAAGCTTCTCATCACTGTAAGAGGGCTCGTGGTGGAAAAGGATTAACCGTTTAATCCTTGCTTTCAAGGCAATGTCAACTCCCACCATCGATGAACTGTGACCCCAGCCCTCTTTTTCCATAGCGTCCTCGAGAGTGAACTGGGCGTCGAATACGAGAGCCTCGCTCTCTGTGTAAAAATCGATATACTGCTCTAGTGCTTTGGGACGTAATCCCTTGTATTCAGCATCCGAGGCGTATATAAAAGCTCGACCGTCTTGCTCGATCTTGTAAGAGAAGGAGCCGCCGGGATGTCGCAGAGGGAGACTGCTAACCGTAAATTCTCCAATATTTACCTTGGCTCCCTCGCCGAGTTGAACAAATTGAAGATCGGCTGACATGGTCTCCAAACTCACGGGAAAATGGTCCGGATGATGCTGGTCCTGAAAACGTTCTTTAATACGGGGGTGGCGACCGTATATAATAATCTGGTTCCCAGGGGCGTATGCAGGGGTAAAAAAAGGAAAACCCATGATGTGATCCCAGTGAGTGTGGCTTATTAGCAAGTGAATTACTCCCTGTCCTTGTCCACACGGACCCTGCATGAGGTCGATACCAAGCTGGCGAATGCCGGACCCGGCGTCGAGAATGATCTCAGTATTTTCGCCTTGAACTTCCACGCAAGACGTGTTGCCACCAGTGGTAGCTCTCTGGTGACAGGGGAGGGATTTGACGTAGTTCCTTACTGATCGGGCATCATTTAGGTCTACGCCACTGGCCCCGCGTAGAGCCTGTACAATCTTTTCTTCAATCTCTGGTGGAAGGATGGGTGCAGGCAATGATCCTCGCACACCCCAAAATTTAACCTTCATATGAACCCCATTCTAACCATTTGATTCTCCTAACCTTTTACCTTCCAATTCTTAAATTCCCGTAGTCTATCATAAAAATTTTTGCCGAATCAATTCAAAAAAACGGCTGGCTCTCGTCAACCTCCCACTAGAGAACATGCAAATCGTATTCCATGGGAGTGTCTTTACAGCTGGATCTTCACTGGTCGGGTCGAAGATCCAACCAAAGGAGTCAATTTGCATTGGCTCAGCGGGAAAAGATGACGATCATTTTGGAAGTAGTAGAGTGGGCATCACGTATGATTTCAGATTACAGATTGAGCCTCCATGGATTTCTTCACCAGAGTCTCTAAGCTCTTACATCTGAAATCTACATTCTAAAATATTGCATGGCTCATTTCGTTACTTATGTCGACGAAAGAACAGCTTGAGCAGCTCTTCCTGGATGATGTTTTTTTCGTCTGACTGAACAGATTTAGCAGGAACCGCTTGTTTGTCTGGAGTGGGTTGGCTGAATCCTTTTCTGGTTTTTGCCAGAGCAGTGTTCTCTCGACCAAAAACTTCCTGCAGCTCTCTATCAATCTTTTTCTGTTCTCTGGCCTGGGTCTCCCTGAGGCTTTCGGTACTTCTCAAGGCTTCATAAGAGGACGGGCGAATTTTAGGGTCTATGGTAGTAGATTTTTTCTCAGCTGGCGCGCGGCGTGCAATATTGCGCAGAGCTATGAGAAGAAATAGGGGGATGATGAGGTAGACAACAGTCTTGAACATTTCTCTTCCCTTAGGATCGGCGAGCCATTTCATTACTTTTTCTAGAATTTTATTGGCGTCCATGGCAAGCTTCCCGCCCTTGTCACCACATCAGAAGCAGTGGCACGGGCACCTCTGTTAGTAGGAGTGCTACTTTTTGTACTACTGGAACCCATTTTTTGGCTCTATACATGCCATTCGAATGACATTCTATGGGGAACTGTTTGGGGTGTCAAGGAGGTGGCGAATTAAGCCAGGCAGTAGGCAGATGATGGTGTGGACAAGAAAGGGGTCTCTTGTTATATGGAATCTTTCATGAAACTTTCCCAAGGGAACATCAGTTTGATCGGAGAGCAGCCATGCTAGCACTACTTGTAGACCCAAAAGTCTGGATAAGCCTCTTTTCGGTAACCTTGGTGCAAATCGCCCTCGGCTCAGACAATCTCATTATTATCACCATCATCGCCAATAAACTGCCAACTGATCAACGCAAAAGGGCCATAAACCTGGGATTATTGTTGGCAATGGTATTTCGTATCCTCTTTCTTCTGATAGTTAGCTACGTCCTTACATACTTTACGGGAGTCTTTTTCCAGTTCGACACTCATCAGCCCCCATGGGCTAGGCTGCATGCTGAGCTAAGTGGCAAGTCAGTTTTACTCTTCTGTGGTGGACTCTTTTTAATTTGGAAAGGGGTGAAAGAATTGCGACTTAAGTCAAAAGGCTGGGGACACGAGGTGGAGAAAACAGATCGATTCGGTCAGGTCGTTCTTCTCATTGTCGGCATGAATTTACTGTTTTCTGTGGATTCTGTTTTAACGGTTGTGGGAATGACTGACGTTTTTCTAGTTATGGCTGGATCGGTCATTATTTCGGTAGGACTGATGCTGTTATTTGCCGGGTACATTTCAGACTACATGACAAGAAACCCTGACTTTGAGATCCTTGGACTGTTTGTGCTTTTGCTTATTGGGTTTGTTTTATTCTTAGAGGGAGGACACGTTGCCCACTTAACCGTGAACGGGAATCTTTTTCCATACATTCCTCAGTGGATCGTCATATTCATTCTTCTCCTTATGTTCTCCGTCGACCTCTATCAGAATTGGCTGGAACGGAAAGGCGAGAAGGATCCCATACATTTGCATCGGAGAAGGAAGGCAAGCGTGGTAAAGGGATAGTTTAATGCTCAGCGCACCTTGTTAGTAGCCGACAGTCGAGAGAATTTTACTGAGTGGGAACCGCTTCCTGGCGCTCCACCCGCACTCCTTCTGGTACTTTTAAGGCAAACCAAGAGGGGTCCAATGGTGGATTCAACTGAATATTACTGAAGGTTATCTCGTTGATGTTTCCCAATGGATCTTCGGTTTGGATCCCCACTACCTGGTAGGAACGGGGATCTACCCAGAGGGTAATCTGGGAAACCGGCGATTCAGCTTCCCTAGGCAATAGCAGTAACCTGTAACGTGGTGGTGGCCCAGATTCACTTGGGAGTTGAGTGATGCTGAACATCTCTCCCAGCTGCCCCAAGCCAGAGAAGAAACTGAGTACTACAGGAGAATTGATGATCTGCGCAGCATCATAAAGGTATATTGTCTTTTCTTCCGGAACATACAACCAGGCCTCATCTTCGTTTATGACAAATTGCTGCCTGGGCTGCTCATAGTCCCAGCGTATGGCACGAGGCTTGAGGAAAAAAAGTCTACCTCTGGCTAATGTACCCATACTTGCAGCCTTGGAGCGGGTTTTCTGGGTAAAATCTGCTTCTAAAGAGCGGGTTTCCTCGTATTTTTTCTGTATTTTTTCAATAAGTTCGGAGGAGGATCCGGCAGAGGGAGCGGCAAGAGCGGAAGAAGTTACAAATGCAACAAAAGCGCAAAGAGCATAGCGCATAGCCCAGAAAGTTAATTGGTCAAATAGTCGATTAGTCAAATGGTTACCACCTTCAAAAGCGTTCACGTCGTTCAAGTCGTAAAAATCGTAAAAAGCTTAGAAACGGTTAAAGACTTCGGAATCCGCAATCAGAAATTCCGACTTCTGACCTCTGATGTCTGCTCTCTGACCTCTGGGCTTCACTTCGGCGGCAGTACCTCCCGAGGCCTGATCCCATCCGTCTCACTTACCAGACCCTGGCGCTCCATCATCTCAATCATTCGTGCGGCCCGGTTGTATCCCACCCTCAACCTTCTCTGCAGCATGGAAATGGAAGCCTTCCTGGTTTCCATGACGATCTGGACCGCTTCGTCATACTTTTCATCGATTTCATCATCAATGTCCAGCTCCTCGGGCTTTTCAGCGTAGTTCAAAATCGTGTCGTCATAGTCGGGTTTTCGCTGTTTCCGCAGGAAGTCAGTCAGATGCTTAATTTCAGATTCCGAAGCAAAGGCACCATGAATGCGCTGTAACTTTGCGGTTCCCGGAGGTAAGAGGAGCATGTCGCCGGCTCCCAATAAAGCTTCGGCTCCGTTGGCATCGAGAATGGTGCGGGAGTCGGTCCTCGAAGAGACCTGGAAAGATATGCGCGCCGGGATATTGGCCTTGATGATGCCGGTGAGTACATCCACCGAAGGCCTTTGGGTGGCAAGGATAAGATGAATCCCCGCAGCTCGTGCCATTTGAGCAAGACGAATGATGGACTCTTCCACTTCCCGAGAGGCGACCATCATTAAGTCGGCGAGTTCATCAATAATGATGACGAGATAGGGGAGGGGCCCCTCCTCGTCTCTCTCGAACTCTTCAGTTGATGATCGCCTCAGTTTAGGGATTTTCTCTTTCGATAACACCTGGTTGTAACGCTCTATGCTCCGTACTCCCCGGAGGGACAGGAGCTCATAACGTTTCTCCATCTCCGCCACCGCCCATTTGAGCGCGGTATTTGCCTTTTTGGGATCGGTAACCACGGGATGAAGCAAATGGGGTATGGCTTCATAGGAGGAAAGCTCGATCCGTTTGGGGTCTATGAGCAAGAGGCGAACTTCATCAGGGGTGGCTCGATAGAGAAGGCTGATGGTAATGGCGTTGAGGCAAACGCTTTTTCCGGTGCCGGTGGCACCAGCTATGAGCAGATGAGGCATTCGAGCGAGATCGGTTACCACCGGTTTTCCCATAGTGTCTTTGCCCAAGGCTAAAATCAACTTGCCTTGAGCATTCCTATACTCCGAGCTATTGACAACCTCCCTTATGACCACCTGTTGGCGGCTGACATTGGGAATTTCTATACCCAAAGTCCCTTTCTTGGGAATCGGCGCCACAATTCGAATGCTTGCTGCTTTCAGAGCAAGGGCCAAGTCATCGGCTAAGCTCATAATTTTACTTATCTTGACTCCCGGCGCCGGCTTGAATTCGTACATGGTAATAACCGGCCCGGGTGAGACCTCGGTGACTTCTCCCACCACCCCGAAGTCGGCAAGTTTTTTTTCCAGGAGCCGGGAGTTCATTACCAGGCTTTCTTGGTCCAGCGTCTCCACAGATTGCTCCGGCGGGTCCAGCAGGGCAATGCTTGGAAGCCGAAAATCACCCTCCGCTTCCATAAACCTGAACTGAGCCTGTTCAGGTTTATGGTCCTCTGCCTTTTTCTCTTTTTGTTTCTTGACCAGGGGGGTTTTTGCAGGGGCTCTGAGGTTTGGCTCTCTTTTTAGCTGGCGCTGGTTTCTGATCTTCTGGATCACCTGCCAGAGTTTTGTTAGCCCTGCTTTTAGGGCAACGACCGTGCGGGCAAGTGAAATTGAAGTTGTCAACAGAATGGCCACTGTGGCTAACAACCAGAGGACCAGATATGCTCCCATGGGCTTGAGATAAAATTGGAGATATTTCCCCAGCACTAAGCCCAATATGCCTCCACTCCCTGGCAGAGGTTCACCCCAGAGTCTGAGCGTAGGCCAGTAAAGGGTGGCCAAGCCGCTCGAGGAAAGGATGAGCAAAGCACAACCAAAGGCGAGTAGAAGGGGGTGTGAACCTTCTCGGGGCTGAAAGAGCCAAATAGCTCCGAGAAGAAGGAAAATGGGCAGCCAATATGCGCTTATTCCCACTGTCACCAAGAGGATAGCCGCAATATTGGCACCAACAATTCCCACCGCATTCTGGATGGGACGCTGACCACCAGAAGCGGTAAATATGGTTGGATCACTGTTGTGATAGGTGACCAGACTGAGAAAGAGCAATAGCGCCAGCCCCAAAAGGCAGAGTGCGGTGATTTCCCTTGCTTTAGGGTCTAATTTGGACAACATATATCTGTCTGTCGCTTTCTATATCTCAGCCCGGCTTTAGAACAAAAGACCCATTTTTCGCCTCTTTCTCGAGAGAGGCGCGAAGAGGAGGAATTTTCAACTCTTCATACTAGAGGTTACATTCGCTGTCAACCGCGGCACCTTACACCCTAGACCCTATGAAGTAACCACCTGGAAGTAAACCTCAACAGGAGCAGTGGACAGAGGGGGGGCAGTACGGTCACAAAAAAGAGCTCCCAATTCAACCGTGGTTCGCTGAGACCGCCGAGGTCTATTTTCTGGTACTTCCGGAAGTGCCACGGGGTAAAAAGTCTGAATCCTTCATCACCTGTGGTTCATAAAACTTCTGCGTCCGCCACGAAAGGTTGGTTCCTTATGGGTTCGGGTTGGCCCTTCTCCTCGGGAGGCAGATTTTCTTGAATCCTCCGGCGAATTTCGGAGATCAACCAATCTCTATTTTTTGCAGTGATATCCTTGGTGGGTACAGGCTCGCCAATATATACCTTTACCAACTGAGGGCGAACCCTGAATCCCTTTTTGGGAAGAATTGCAAAAGCTCCGCTTATGCTCACCGGAACGATGGGACGCTTGGATTTGATGGCTAGGTGAAAACCTCCCTTCTTAAAAGATTGAAGTTTGCCGTCCAAGCTCCGGGTTCCTTCAGGGAAAATTACAACAGAGGTTCCTTCCCGAACTTTGGTGGCCGCTTGGTCAATACTTTTGAAGGCCTCTCTTCGGTTACTACGGTCAATGGAGATGTATCCAGCGGTTTTCATGGCAGTACCGAAGATGGGAATGCGAAAGAGCTCTTTTTTAGCGAGCCAGCGAAACTGGGTGGGAAGGTGTCCGAGCAAGGTGAAGATATCGAATTGACTTTGATGGTTAGCAGCAAACACATACGCTTCTTGCGGGTTGATATTGTCCAGCCCCTCCACCTGGACTTTCACCCCTGCGGCAAAGAGCATGATCCGGGACCACAGCCGCCCTACCAGATGAGAAGCATTGCCACCGCGACTCACGAGAGCGGCACAGATACACATAAGACTGCAAAGTACAGTTACGAGAAACAGTGTAATATAGAACAGCAAAGAACGAAACATTTTCCAACCTGGACGCTTAGCCCGGGTATTTCACCAACCATTGTCCCCTCTATCCTTGGGGTCTGACGAGGCCATATGGCGATATATCCGAGCTGGGAAATTTCCAGGTATGTTAAAATGATTGGTACTCTTCGTCAAGCTTGTTGCTGTGTATTTCTTTGCTTGATTTGGCTTAACAGAATTGATAATTTTAAAGTTCACACGGCGCATGAAGAAGGTGTCGTTTTTATCTTAACTAATGGCTCTTGGGTATTTTGTGGGATAGGATGCCCCTCCCTCCGACCTGAGAGAGCTATTTTTTTGAATATGAGATCCTATTTGTGCGTTATTATCCTATTTTCCTCAAAGTAGAGAGCCAGATCTGTCTGGTTGTGGGTGGCGGAGAAGTGGGGGCACGCAAGGTTAAGACTCTCCTAAGCTGCGGGGCGTCGGTGGCCTTGGTCTCGCCTCAGGTAGTGGATTGGCTGGATGAGAAGATCCGAGAAGGGGTGGTTGAGCTTCGGGGAAAACATTATCAAGAAAAACATCTCGAAGGGTGCTTCCTGGTGATTGCTGCTACCGACGACCTGGAGCTCAACCGGAGAATTGCCAAAGATGCAGAAACACGTGGGCTTCTCTGTAACGTGGTCGACTATCCTCAAGAGGGCAATTTCATCCTCCCCGCCCTGATCCAACGGGGCGCTCTAACTGTGGCTATCTCCACTGCGGGTAAGAGCCCGGCTCTAGCGCGCCAAATCCGTGAGGAACTAGAGCTCCGTTTCGGGCCAGAATACGCTGACTTTCTTGAGATAATGGGAGCGGTGCGGACTCGATTGCTCAGGGAGAGCCCTGATTCTGGAAGAAACAAGGAAAAATTCGATGGGCTGGTAAAATCAGACTTGCTTGAGATGGTGAGAAGACGAGACTTTGCGGCTGTGGATACCATTTTGCAGAAAGTTTTGGGAGCCGACTATTCGCTCGAAGGGTTGGAGGTTTCGCGGTGAATGAGCCCCTTTTTCTTTTCTCAGTTATAACCACATTGCTTTATTCAGTAGGGACGGTTGGCTATCTCATTTACGTTGTTCGTACAGAATTGATTATACACCGAATTGCGTACGCTTTTCTTTTAGCAGGATTTATTAGTCACACTATTGGTTTTGCTATACTTATAGGGCAGACAAAGCAAATGCCGATAACCACCCTGCCCCAGACTTTTTCATTTTTTGCCTGGGCCATTGTGGGGAGCTATCTCGCCTTCCAGTTGAAATTTAACATCCGCGTTTTTGGCACTTTCGTCTCACCATTGGCGGTAATTTTCATGATCCTTTCATCTGCCATTCCGAGCAAGATAATTCCCACAAGCCGACTGTTCAGTAGCTTCTGGTTGACCCTCCATGTGACGACAATCTTTATTGGTAATGCCATTTTTGCCCTGGCTTTCTGCGCCGGCATTATGTACCTGCTCCAAGAACGACAGATTAAGACAAAAAGTTTTGGACTTCTCTATCGGCGACTGCCCTCTCTAGAAACGCTGGATTCACTCAACTCTGTTTGCCTCACTTTCGGTTTTCCTCTTATCACTGTCGGGCTTATATCAGGTTTCGTTTATGCCGGTGCTGTCTTGCGCTCCTTCTGGCATTGGGACCCCAAGGAAATTCTTGCCGTGATCACCTGGCTGATCTATGCGGTGTTACTCCATGAACGGTTGGCTGTGGGATGGCGCGGACGGCGGGCAGCGATCATGGCGATTGTGGGGTTCAGTGTTATTTTGGTGACCTTTGTAGGCGCCACTCTCCTCCTCAAGGGTCATCACAGTTTTATGCGTGGTTAGTCAAACACTATGGATCGTATTGTTCTCATAGGATTAAACCATAAAACCGCTCCAGTGGAGATCCGGGAGAGGTTCAATATCGTTTGCGTTGATAGCACCGGGCCGCTGTCTGATCTTGCCCGAATTCGTTCACTGAAGGAGTCTTTTTATCTCTCCACCTGTAACCGTATGGAGGTGCTATTCACCACCCCAAGATTGGATGAGGGCATTGGCAGTGTGGTGGGTTTGCTGGCGGAAATTTATGGTCAGACCGGAGCGGCGCTGAAGCCCTATCTCTACATTCATATTGACCAAGACGCCGTTAAACACCTGTTTAGGGTTGCATGCAGTCTGGATTCCATGGTGGTAGGTGAACCTCAGATTCTGGGACAGATCAAGGATGCCTATCGCCAGGCTACCGAAGCCAAAGCACCTGGAGTAGTCCTTAACCGACTTCTGCACAAGTCATTTTCTGTAGCCAAGCGAGTACGCACGGAGACCCGAATAGGAAGTAGCGCGGTTTCGATCAGCTATGCAGCAGTGGAGCTTGCCAAAAAGATATTCGGAGAACTGCAGGGAAAAACTGCACTGCTCATAGGGGCCGGAGAGATGGCTGAACTTGCTGCCGAACATCTCATTTCCAATGGGGTTGAGCGGATTGTCGTTGCCAACCGCACTCTCGAGAGGGCCCTCGCCTTGGCCAGAAGGTTTAGCGGCGCTACAGTACCCTGGGAGGAATTAGTGGAGGAGCTGAGAAAGACTGACATAATCGTCAGCTCCACCGGTTCACCCGACCTCATTTTGACTCGCGAGCAAGTGAGGAAGCGGATGAGGGCCAGGCGCAACCGGCCACTGTTTTTCATTGACATTGCTGTGCCCCGTGATATCGACCCCGAAGTAAACCGCATAGACAACGTATATCTTTATAATATCGATGACTTGCAAGGTATCGTCGAGATTAATCGGGCCGAGCGCATTAAAGAGGCAGCGAGAGCAGAGCACATTATTTCAGCTGAGGCACTGAAGTTTGATGCTTGGCTGCGAACCCTCGAGGTTGTTCCCACCATTGTGTCCTTGCGAGAGAAAGCGGAGCAGATTAGGGAGGCCGAAATTCACAAGACTCTGAGCAACCTCAATTCACTCTCTTCAGGGGAAGTTGAGGCCATTCATGTTTTGACTCGGTCCGTAGTCAACAAATTGCTTCATGACCCCATTCTTTTTCTTAAACGCATCAGCACCAGGTCTCGAAAAGACTTTTATTTGGATGTCACCCGTAAATTGTTTCATCTGGATAAAGACCAGTCAGAGACCAATGAGGGAGAGGATCAGCTATCGCTTGATTCGGACAAGGTGTCGTGATAGTGTGGAAATTACCACAACCTTTGAACTCTAATCGAAGAGCGGAGGGCGGGCTTGGCAGACATCATTGAATTGGAAAAGAGGCGCCAACGGCAACAAAGAGAGAAAACCCACGGGCTGAACGAAGAAAAGCTCGAGGTACTGAAAAAGGTCCTGCAATGCACCCGTTGTCAGCTAAAATGTGCTAGGTGTGGCAGCCAAATGATGGAAGTTGAGGATACAAGGCATTCCTCCTTGCCTTATCCACTGTGCGCAGGCTGTGGTGACGAATATAAGGTTTATCTCGAACTCGCTGCGGGAAAGTCGGGAGGCGGTCGCTACTGGCATAATCAGGAATGGATGGAAATCTGGCGTACCTGGTTGCAGCATCAAAAAGCTCTGGACCAGTACCGCGACTCTAAAGAGTTCATCAAACTATTGCATGAGTTCGAGGCTTTGTGGTAGGAACCGGTAGTCGACCATAAGAAGGAGCAAAATATGATTGGTGGAATCGGTATGCCAGAACTGCTGGTGATCCTGGTGATTATCTTAATAATTTTTGGTGCTGGCAAGCTACCAGAAATTGGTGCAGGTCTCGGCAAGGGTATCAAGAATTTCAAGAAGGCATCATCTGGCACGGATGAGGTAGAAAACAAAAGCGAAAAACCTAAGATCGAGGAGAAGCAGGAAGAGGTCTAACTACATCAGCAAAAGCAACTGCGGCTAGACTGAAGGTCTAGCTGGATCTGACCTAATTACCCCAAGCAGGACTTTGCCCAGTCCCAGGCGCAAACCTACCAACCTATCTTGGAAGCCCAAAATCTTCACCCCGATGTCAGATGAATAGCGATTATCCACTTCCCGTCGCTGCGCTCTGGAATAGTGGTCTGATCCTCAGGCCCACACCGCATGGGGTACTGGAAACAAGTAGACTCCCAGCTCAGCGGCCTGATGACAGCAATTCATGAAATATCCGGGCTAGAAGGGAATATCGTCATCCGGTTCAGGTAGGTCTGGTGCGCCCACATCGGCCGGGGACAAATCCGGTTCGGAGGAGGTTTCGCGGGGACCACCCAGCATTTGCATACCGGAAGCGACAATTTCCGTGGTCCAACGCTTGTTACCGTCTCGGTCTTCCCAAGAACGGGTTTGCAGGCGCCCCTCAATGAATATCTGCCTGCCTTTAGTCAAATACTCTCCGCAAATTTCTGCCAGCCGTCCCCAGGCAATGATCCGATGCCACTCGGTCCTTTCTCCCTTTTCTCCTTCTTTGTTGGTCCAAACCTCGTGGGTAGCCAACCTTATAGTAGCTTTGGCAGTCCCGCTAGGAGTGTAACTGAGCTCTGGATCTGCACCCAAGTTCCCAATCAAAAGCACACGATTTAATGACGCCATTTTCACCCTCCCTTTGCGCTGTGACGATTCTACCATATATAATCAGGAGAACAAGGAGGAAATGGGACTGGGGTTGGCAGAATTCTTGCTTATACAGATAGGGGTTTCCGCAGAAATGAAATGACGGCAGGGAGGGTGTGATGTTCGGTCGTGTCCGTAAATTTACTGACACTGATGTGTGGGTGGTTGAAGTTGAAAAGCTGCCGCGATTGAAAAGTATGCTTTACAGACAACTGCAGTTGGCGCTCTACGTCTGGCGAGAGTTCTGGAAGGATAATAGTCTGCTTCGGGCTTCCGGCCTCACCTATACCACCCTTCTAACTCTCGTGCCTCTCTTGGCCCTCATGTTTGCTCTCCTGAAAGGACTGGGCGTGCAAAAAGCGCTAGAGCCCTTTTTTCTCGAAAGGCTTACCGGCGGATCCCACCCAATAACTGAGCGTATAATGGAATATGTTTCCCACATCCATGTGGGCTCCCTAGGGACTCTGGGAATAACCTTTCTTTTTCTGACGATGATACTGGTGCTTACCAACGTTGAAATGGCCTTCAATCAGATCTGGCAAGTGGATCGAGGGAGACCCTGGTTGAGGAAATGCAGTGACTATCTGGGCCTGGTGGTGATTTTGCCAGTGGCCATGTTCGTATCCTTGAGCTTGATGACCTTTGTGAAAAGTCACCTGGTAACCCAGGAACTCCTAAGCATAGATCTCTTGGGGAGAATATATGTATACCTACTCAAAATAGCGCCGTTCTTCGTCATGTGGTTGGCCTTTTCTTTTATCTACCTTTTCATGCCCAACACGCGGGTTAATCCCATCTCTGCTTCTGCAGGCGGAATTATAGGTGGAACTCTTTGGCAGTTTTGTCAATGGGCCTATATCCATTATCAGTTCGGCTTCAGGACTTACGGAGCAATCTACGGGGCACTTTCACAACTTCCAATGCTGCTTATCTGGATATTTGTCAGCTGGATTATTTTACTGTTAGGGGCGGAAATTGCTTTTGCCCACCAAAATCTAGCGCGGTTCCGCATAAAGCAGCGCTGGCAAGCTCAACCCACGGTGAACCGGAGCTACTGGGGGCTGCAGTTGCTCCTGTTAGTATGTGAGCGGTTCGAGGCGGGCAAGTCCCCCCCAACAATAAAAGAGCTTGCGGAGGAGCTGGAAATACCAGCAGATGAAACAAGAGCACTGCTAGACATTATGGAAACAATAGGGGCTTTGAAAGCCAGTGGCGAGAATGGGCACGAAGTTCTTCCAGCTAAGGACATGAAGCACCTTATGGTTTTTGATTTGGTGGAAGGATTGGAGCAGAGAGAGTCCTTTCCCGAAACCATAGTACCCGAAGGATACGGAAATATTATTTTGGAGGTGCTAAAACGTGTTCGTGAACAGGGTAAAAAGGGGATTAAGGAGCTCAGCCTTGCCGACTTACTGGCCAGAGCAAAAAAGGAAATTGTCAGTGCAGAAGCCGAGACCGACGAAGTCGAGGAAGCCAGGCAATTAACGGACGCAATCTAAAATTTAACCTAAAAGCTTGGTAAAATCCCTTGGCAGCAAGAGCTAAATCACCCGGAAAAATGAGTGGCCACAGCTTCGGCATCAGCAAAACTGATGGGTTCTAGGTATTCTTCCCTGAGCTTTTCCACCCTACCCAGAGACAGAGTCAAGCCATCGGGATCAAGGAGGCCGCGGTCGAGACCATGACTCAGTGCTTCGGCGGTCTGTGACATTTTTTCCAGGTCATTACACACCAAAAGGAGATCTGCGCCCGCGTTGAGAGCCGCGATTGATGCAGTTTCTTGCGAATATTTCTCACCAACCGCACCCATTTCCAGGTCGTCAGTGATAATCACGCCACTGAAGCCCAGTTGATCCCGTAACAGGCCATGGAGAATGTCCCTGGAAAATGTTCCTGGATATTCCGGATCAAGAGTTGGATAAATGGTGTGAGCAGTCATCACGCAGGCCACCTTGGCCTGGACCGCAGCTCTAAAGGGTGGCAGATCGAAATGGTCGAGTTCATCTCTCTCCGCTGATATAATGGGTAAATCGTGATGTGGATCCCTGTGGGTGCGTCCCAAACCGGGGAAATGTTTGGCGGTGGCTATGACACCTTCAGACTGAATCGCCTCAATTGCTGCTATCCCGCACTGGCAAACCAGAGATGGGTCCGAGGCAAAGGAACGGCGCTCCATGACCTCTCCTAAATTGACGTCAAGAACGGGTGCCAGGTTCAGATTAAGACCTACGAGATTCATCTCATGGGCAATAAGTCTGTAATAGTTGCCCACCAGCTGAGAACCGCTCATACCAAGGACGGCGGCATGGGGAATTTGAGTGAACGGTGGTCCCATTCTGGCAACACTGCCTCCTTCCTGATCCACTGCCAAGAAAAGAGGACGTCCGAGCTCCTGCACTGCCAGCTCTTGAATATCCGAGGTAAGCTGAGCTAGTTGTTTTGGATTCCTGATGTTTCTGCTGAAAAATATGAGGCCGGCTGGCTGCAAGGTGAGTATGTGAGCGGCAAGAGCCCTATTCATTTCCTGTCCCATGAAGCCAATCATCAACAGTTCGCCTAGACGTTCACGAAGATCCATTACCCTAGAGCCCTTTCTTTGGAAGCATGGAGATTGAAGTTGACTTAACCAGGTGACGAAGGTCACTAAAAAAATATACTATATAACCCTTCTTCGTGCTCTTGGTGCTTTTCATGGTGAAATACACCTAGCCCGGATGTCTCATGCATTACCTCCTGCGACGTACCGTTCAGGTACGCCTCGGAACCGACACCCTGTGGTTGCCAGGTGGCACGCCCATCTTCACGGTCTCGCGACTGCAATGCATGAGACATCCGGGCTATAAATTGCACATTTGCTCCAGTGGACAACATCTGCTATATGACGCAGAGAATCATTATATACAAGAAAATATTTGTCCAATGGTAACATTTAATTTTACCGTACCCTATCTCTTCTCTTTTTAGGAGACCAATGAAACCCTTCAAGGCAATGATCTTGGCGGCAGGATTGGCGACTCGCCTCCGGCCTTTGACGCACAGCAGACCGAAGGTACTGATTCCCGTACAGAACCGGCCTCTCTTATACTGGCTGGTAGAATTTCTCTATTCCGCCGGAGCTAAGGAAGTGATAGTTAATGGCTATCACCTCAGTGATAAACTGGTTGATTCGGTTAAGAAGGGGGCTTTCCCTATTCCTGTGCATGTACGGGTGGAAGAGGTTCTTCTGGGTACAGGGGGGGGCATCCGCAATGTTGCTGATTTCTGGGATGAGCACCCTTTTGTGGTAGTAAATGGTGACATCCTGACTTCCATCGATCTCAAGGAGGTTTGGCTTAAGCACAAAAATTCCGGTGCCATGGCAACCCTGGTGCTGAAGGATGAACCTCGGTTCAATAGGGTCGAGGTGGACGAAAACGGGCGTATTCTCAGCTTTACCGGTGGACCGGGAAAACACCTGGCATTTACCGGCATTCAGGTGCTAAACCCAGAGATCCTCGCCGCCATTCCAACTCACGTTCCCATGTCCATAATCGACTGTTACCTACAGCTCATTTCGGAGAGCAAGAAAGTAATGGCACATATTGTAAAGAACCAATACTGGCGAGAGTTGGGTAGTTTGGAGGGATACCTTCAGGTTCATCAGGAGCTTTTCAATCTGGCAAAAACTCCCCTGCAAGGACTTCAAACAAGTAAAAACCCGATTGTGCACGAGTCAGCTCGTCTTGGATGTCAGGGCAGGCTTGAGGGCATGGTTTGTATCGGCCAGGAGTGTGAACTGGATACAGATGTAGTAATTGAGGAAAGCGTTATCTGGGATCAGGTAAGGGTTGGGACTGGTTGCACCATCCGTAACAGCATCGTCGGTGACGGAGTGGTGGTGACAGAGTCCCTTGCGGGAGTTGCTATCGGGACAGAGGGAAGGGTAGAGCTTAATCCGGGCAGAGAATAGCTGGAGTAATAGAGTACTGAGGTGATGGACTATGGCAAAATGTCAGATTAGAAGCACCAAACATCAGATTTTCGGTTTCAGGTGTCAGGTGTCAGGAAGAGGAGAAACAGAGGGTGAAACCTGACACCTGAACACTGAAACCTATAGAAAAAGGAGTATTTAGTTTTGCCAAGGCCAACGAGTTTCCCGAAAAGCTCAGCGGAAAAGCTGATCCTAGAAAACACCCAAATTAGAGGGCCTTTCCTCTGGGAGCAGCTTTACGGAGACGGTTCTGAGCGCGTTTTCCACCGGGTCTCCCATGGCAAAGGAAGCTTGGTAGTAGTGTGGAGTCCACTTAAGGATCAGCGGTTTCCCAATGAGAACGACTCCTACGTATACATGGGGCAACACCTCCTTAATAAAGGAATCCCTGTACCAGAGATCTATGGCTATTCGCGTCCCGAGGGATTGACTCTCTTGGAAGACTTGGGTTCGGTGCATCTCCAACAAGCAGCGCGATCAGCTGGTGAAAACGTGACTGCTTTATATCACCAAGCGATCGAATTGCTTTTCAGGATGCAAATACACGCCACAGAGGATCTGGACACCAGGAATTGCTTCGACACGCCTTTTTACGACCCACCGTTTATTTTCAAGCGAGAGCTACAATACTTTCAGTGGAGTTTTTTGGAAGGGGCTCTGCAACTCGAGATAGATCAAGCTTATCTTGAGAGTGACTTTTCCCTTTTGGCAACAAGGGCAGGGCAGATTGGGGACCAAGTTTTTTTTGTGCACCGAGATTTTCAGTCCCGCAATCTCATAGTGAAGGGTAATCTTCTGTACCTCATCGACTTTCAGGGGGCTCGCTTGGGCCCTCCCCAGTATGATTTGGCGTCGCTCCTTTTAGATCCCTACGTGCAGCTGCCCGATTCCATGCAAGCTGAGTTATTGAGAATACACGGCAAGAAGCTTAGTGAATTGACTGGAATATCAGTGGAAGATTTTCTCTGCGGGTTTTTCCATGTGGCATTGTGCCGGAACCTACAGGTTCTTGCCGCCTTTTCCTTTCTCAGCAAAAGGAAAAAGAGGTCACATTTTGCCCAATATATCATGCCCGCTTGGAGGAGCCTGAGGCGGCTATTGACAGATGCAAGGGTTTCGGAATACGAAAGTTTGGCAAACTTGGTGAATAACCAGAGCGACGAGATGGTCGCCAAAGCGGCGGCTCGGTTAGAGAGGGAGGCCCGAAGCGCAGAGTGCAAAGAGAAACAAAGATAGCGTCGTTCCTCATTTATCATGTCTCATTGGTCATAGGTGATCGAACATTTGGCGACGAGACCAGAGCTTGCTATTCATATAAATGAAAAGTGATAAATGTGAAATGTGACATAAGTAATATGGAAGAGGCACAAATAGATACCGTCGGTTCTGGCGTTGTTCCTATCGTTGCCATAGTGGGTCGTCCCAATGTGGGAAAATCGACCTTATTCAATCGGCTCTGCAGGGATCGCCGGGCGATAGTAGATGACACACCTGGAATCACTCGTGATCGAATCATTGCCCGTGTTATCTGGGGGGATCGACCGTTCTGCCTGGTGGACACGGGTGGAATTGAAGAACAAGCAGGCCAGCCCACCCTTCAGATGCAGGTTCGTCAGCAAGCACAAATGGCGCTTGAGGCTGCGGATTTGGTGATTTTCCTGGCTGACGGCAAAGAGGGGTTGCATTCTGGTGATGCAGCGGTTGTGGATCTCTTGAGACGGTCCGGCAAGCCAGTTCTTTTTGGAGTCAACAAAATAGATGGTCCAGAACAAGAAGACGCTCTGTATGATTTCTACAGACTTGGGGTAGAGAAGTTTTTCCCCATTTCTGCTGCTCACGGATACGGTATCAGGGATTTAATGGATACTTTACTGGAGATGCTTCCTCCAGAGACTGCCGGAGAAGAAGAGGCGAAAGGGATCAGAGTGGCGATAATCGGTAGGCCCAACGTGGGGAAGTCTTCTCTATTCAACTGTATTATGGGTTCCGAGCGTGTTCTCGTGAGCGACCTGCCTGGCACCACCAGGGACGCTATCGACGTGAGTGTCACCCTTAATGACCAGGCATACTTGCTCATTGACACGCCTGGAATCCGGAGGCGTAGCAAGACTCGGGATAAAATTGAGAAATTTAGTGTAATCAAGTCCTTGAGGAGTATTGACCGGTGTCAGATTGCGGTGTTGCTCCTTGACGGATCAGAGGGTGTTACCGCACAGGATGTGCGTATTGCCGGATATATTCATGAAAGAAGCCGCGGCGCGGTTGCGGCGATTAACAAATGGGATCTCGTGCAACGGGACCCGAGGAGGATGGGCGAGATCAGCAAATCTGTAGATGATGGGTTACGGTTCATGCCCTATGCTCCTCAATTGAAGGTCTCTGCCCTGACGGGAAAGGGGGTGCCAACCCTTTTACCCACCGTGAACATGGTGTTCTCTCAATATTGCACAAGGGTACAGACCTCGGCGGTAAACGACGCTCTGGCGCAAGCAGTTTCCCGCCACGAACCGCCCATGCATGGTGGGCGCCGAACCAAGATTCTCTATGGTGCCCAGGTGTCCTCTCAACCACCAACCTTTGTGGTGTTCGTGAGTTACCCAGAAGCAATTCACTTTTCCTACCAACGCTATCTAACCAACCAGATCCGCAAAGCATTTTCGTTAGACCTGACTCCCATACGATTGGTGTTTCGCCGAAGAGGAAGCGACAAACGCAGGAGGAAAAGGTGAGGGGTGATCGTCCTTTTTTTTCGGCTCGACTAGCCCTCATCGTAGTGATAAGTGGGCTCCTTTTATGCTGCGGTTCTCAAGAAGAAAAGATCAATTGGAGCGGTCCGGCGCGGATTGGGGTAGTGGTCCCGGGAAATGGTCCCTTGCAGGATGAGGGAGAAATGCTGCGATTCGGGGCGTCATTGGCAATCGAGGAGGCTAAGGGGCGAGTAGCCGGCCATAAAGTAGAAATAATCGTCTACCACTCTCCTTGTGATGCTGGCGGGGCTGTTCCCCTTGCCGAGCGAATTGTTGCCGACGACTCGATAAACGCGGTAATCGGCTATTTATGCCCAGAGCCTATTCGCGCCGTATTGCCGATTTATGAGAATGCACATCTGGCGTTGATCAATCCCACTGTCTCCGCCGAGGACATAAGGAGAACAGGAGGCAGATATCTATTCCCTTTACTATATGGGGATGGAGAGCAAGGGAAGTTTCTTGCTGTCTATGTGAAAAGAGGCCTCGGCCTCAGCCGAATTGCAATCTTTAGTGACGGCTCCAACTTCGGTAACCTTGTGGGCGGCTCTTTTCTTAATGAAGCCAATCGTCTAGGCTTGGAGTTGGTTGCAAATATTTCTGCCAATCCTGGGGAGAAAGAAGCGGCACGGGCTGTGAGACTTTTAGAGAGTAAAAGACCTGAAGCTATTTTCCTGGCAGCTTTGCCAAAAGCAGCTAGTTTATTCTTGATCGAACATCGTCGCCAGAACTCAGGTGGCGTGGTCTTGGGAACGGATAAGTTAGCAGGCCTCGATTTCTATGAAACGGCTGGCCGGGCAGCCGAGGGGTTACTTGTATGCCAGCCGATTCTCCTTGATAGAGGGAATCCGGAGATTGCCGAGTTCATTAAAAGGTTCGAGCAATTCAGTAAGCGAAGTCCCAACTGGATCGCTGTGGCTGGTTATGACTCTATGCGGTTGGCTTTGGAAGTGTTGAGCCGCTCAGGACCTGAGAGAACAGTGTTTTTTAGCGCACTTAGGAAAATTTGTCAGTCAGGCAGATCGTTTCGTGGACTAGGCGGTCCGGTTTTTTTTCGAGCGAATGGCACGAGTCAAAGACCTCTCTTTGTAGCCGAGATCCATAATGGACAGCTGAGACCGGCAAAGCCGCCGACTGTAACCTTTCCCGTTGCACTCAAGGGTGAGAGATAACTCTGTAAGGCTGGGAACGAGCTACCAGGAACTAACCAGCGGGCAGACTATCGAGGTTCAAAGTTCCAGGTTTCAGGTTTCAAGTTTCTGGCTAGTTTATGGAAAATCTCTGAACTTGAGACTTGGGGCTTGAAACTTTGAACTAAACGCTAGGAGTTGAGCAGATTGACACCATCGCGCCGCCTGTGATAATTTTACTTATTTTTATTGCAGAAAGCGCTCTGGTTAACTCTAATCTGAGCCTTCTTGCCTATCGATCGTCCATCTCTTAATGGATTACTTATGGGGTGGGGAGAACCAACCCTTTTCTGCCTTTGTCTTTCTCAGGAGATATTGCCATTTTACGCTGGAGAAGTTGGCAAGGATTTGGTTTTGGCTAGTGCTTTCTCCCATCCGAATTGACGGATATAGGAAAATGAAAAGAGCGATCCATTTTGCTCTGCTCTTGGCTCTGTTAACTTTTCAGAATCTTACGGTTACTGCACAAGAGCCCATCAGAATCGGCGTTTATTTGCCCATGACCGGTAGTGCTGCTGTTTTTGGCCAGATGGAATGGCTTGGTATTCAGACAGCGCATGCCATGACCGACGAGGTCTTGGGACGGAAAGTCAAACTGGTACTGAAAGACAGCAAAAGCGACCCAACTGAAGCAGCAGGTGCTGTGGAGAGTTTGGTTAAAGAGCATAAAGTGGTGGGCATCGTAGGTGGAGCAACAAGTGCAGAAGCTCTAGCTGGAGGCTCAATAGCAGAGAAGTACGGGATACCAATGATTTCACCTTCTGCCACAAATCTCCTGGTTACGCGAGATAAAAAATACGTGTTTCGAGCTTGCTTCGACGATTCTTTCCAAAGCCAGGTCGCCGCCAGGCAGGCCAGAATAGCCATGGGTGCCGAGACTGCGGCGGTGATCGTTGATATCGCTAAGGCAGATTATAGCGTCGGCTTGGGGAATCTTTTCCTGAAGGCCTTTGGAGAGATGGGCGGCAAGGTGGTTATCACAGCATACATCCAAACGGGTGACCGAGATTTTAAAAGTCAACTTTCAGAGGTGAATGGAGCTAATCCAGAGATTATTTATGCACCGAACTACTATAAGGAAAATGCTCTTTTGGCCAAACAGGCCAGGGAACTGGGGATAAAGGCGCCTATTCTCATGGCCGATGGAGCTCATGTGCCAGAACTCATACAAGATGGTGGGAAGGCCGTGGAAGGGGTTTACCTTACCGCTCATTTCAGTCTGGAGGCGGTGAATACCAATTTGGGTCAAAGGTTTGTTGCCAAATTCAAGAAGAAATATCAGAGGGACGCCGATGGTTTTGGTGCTCTGGGAGCGGATGCCTATTTTATTCTCACCGGGGCGATTGGCAGGGCTGAGTCCTCAAAGGGATCCACGATACGAACCGCTTTAACTCAAATGAGAAATTTCAAAGGGGTTACCGGTGCGATCAAGATTGAAGAGAATGGCAAGACGGTTAAGAGCCTCGTGGTTACCAGAGTGAACAATGGTAAATTCGATTACGTAGCCACAGTGAATCCTTAAGGTGCGAGTACTTTGCCTCCGTGGCCCATTCGCGCTTGACAGACAAGTTTTCTTTTACCTATACTCCCTCACCAAAAAATGGAGTTAAACATATTATTTTATCTTCTTTTGAGGAGGCAGTTATTATGAAAAATCTTCTTGCAAAGCTGTTCGTTGCTTCCGTAGTTGGCCTGTTTATCGTTGCTGGAGTGGTTGGGGTCGGCCATGCCGCCGACACGATCAAACTGGGTGTGGCTGGACCGCATAGCGGCGATCTTGCCTCTTATGGAATCCCAACCGTAAAAGCAGCCGAGCTTGTGGTTAAAGAAATCAATGCAAAGGGCGGAGTCCTTGGCAAACAGGTTGAGTTGCTCGTAGAAGATGACGTCTGCAAACCTGAGGTGGCCACCAACACGGCGACCAAGCTGGTATCGGAAAAAGTTGATGTGGTTCTGGGTCACATCTGCAGCGGTGCCACTAAAGCGGCCCTGGGCATCTATAAAGATTCGAATATCATCGCCATGTCACCTTCGGCCACCAACCCGGCCTTGACCCAGAGCGGCGATTATCCAAACTTCTTCCGCACCATTGCCTCTGACGATGCCCAGGCAAAACTTGAAGTGGATTTCGCCCTTAATGTGTTGAAGGTCAAGAAGATAGCCGTGCTTCATGACAAGGGCGACTATGGTAAGGGACTGGCCGAGTTCGCCAAGGCTTTTCTGGAGAATGCCCCTCAGGCCAAGGTTGTCTTGTACGAGGGCATTACCCCGGGAGCCGTCGATTATTCTGCAGTTGTTCAGAAGATCAGACGCTCGGGAGCCGAAGCGGTCATATTCGGCGGTTATCATCCGGAGGCGTCCAAGATTGTCAGCCAGATGCGCAAAAAAAGAATGAAAACCATCTTCATTTCTGATGACGGCGTAAAGGATGACACCTTCATCAAGGTTGCCAAAGAGTATGCTGAAGGAGTTTATGCCACCGGGCCCAAAGATACATCAAAGAATCCCATGGCGATTGCAGCGGAAGAGGCGCATAAGAAGGCATACGGTGAAGATCCCGGGGCGTTTTTTCTCAACGCCTATGCCGCTACGTTGGCCCTTCTTAACGGAATCGAAAAGGCCGGTTCAACTGACTACGGTGCAGTGGAAAAGGCACTGAGAACCCAATTCGTTGACACACCCCTTGGAAAGATCCGTTTTGACGAGAAAGGAGATGCAACGGGTATAGGCTTCTCCATGTATCAGGTACAAAACGGAGTATATGTTGAGTTGAAATAGCATATTGAGCAGCTCACTGGAGTCCAGATCTAAGATTAGGGTCAGGCACGGGCGAGAGAGGATACCTGCTTACTGCAACTCTTGCGGCCTGGACCATTTATCTGCGACATTTCGAAAAACGATTAGGCCTGCCTAGAAAGCCTCCCACCGGGGGTGAAAGCTGGAATGTTCCAAGTGAAGGTAATGACTAACTGTTTCTTCAGGGGGCAGGCTGCCAAGCCTGCCCCCTGATTTTTCAACCCCACCAACTTTGGGAAAATATCGGTAACGATCACTAGAATCAATTTAGGGAGCCTCAGTAGCCAGACATGGAATATTTCCTTGAACTTTTTCTCGGAGGGCTGACCCGGGGGAGCATCTATGCCCTCATAGCCCTTGGCTACACCATGGTGTATGGCATTATCGAGCTGATAAACTTTGCCCATGGTGAAATTTACATGATTGGAGGATTCACAGCTCTGATCATCGCAGGCGTCCTAACTATGCTGGGATGGAATGTGATTGCAATCCTGGTTATAGCCTCGATTGCGGCGGTAGTCTACTCGTCAGCATACGGTTACACAATTGAAAAGATGGCATACAAACCCCTGCGCCAGGCCCCGCGTCTTTCTGCTCTGATCAGCGCCATCGGCATGTCACTGTTCCTGCAAAATTATGTACTTCTGGCCCAAACTTCTGACTTTCTGCCATTTCCGAGGTTGATTCCGGATTTTGAGTTCTGGGAACCCTATGCCCATATTATCAGTTCTCAGGAAATTGTTATCATCATCAGCACGACAATTGTCATGATTCTGCTCACCTTTTTGATTAAGTTCACCAAAATTGGTAAAGCCATGCGCGCAACCGCCCAGGACAGGAAGATGGCCATGTTGGTGGGCATTGATGTGGACCGGGTTATCTCGGTCACATTTCTCGTTGGGTCGGCAACGGCCGGTTTGGGTGGGGTACTCATTGCCTCGCACATCGGCCAGATAAATTTTTACGTGGGATTCATTGCTGGCATAAAGGCATTTGTTGCGGCAGTACTAGGTGGAATCGGCAGTATGCCGGGTGCTGTTCTGGGAAGCCTTGTTCTAGGCTGGACAGAAAGCTTTTTTACTGGTTACGTCTCCAGTGACTACGAGGACCTTTTTGCCTTTTTATTTTTGGTCTTTATCCTCATCTTCAGGCCCGCAGGAATTCTCGGACGCTCCGAAGAGGAAAAGGTGTAGGATCAAGAGATAATTTGCCACGGTTTGGCGGTCATTAGAGATGGGGCCATGACATCGATCAATGAAGCTTTGTTGGGATTTGAGAATTGATTACTTTTGAAGAAATCAAAAGGTCTTTTCTGGTTTGCCTGTGGTTCATGTTTCTGACCTTCCCAATTATGGTCATCAGGGTCAATACCGTTGAAGACGTGATTGAGTGGCGTTGGTTTAACTTGCTAATCGTTGGGCTCGGCAGTTTTTTCCTCAGTTTTGTTTGGCGTTACTTCATAAGAAAACAGGAAAGGGGCAAGAAAAAGGCTCAGGCGGGTGAGATTGGCGAAATAGCTATCAGCCGGAGGCTCCTTAGAGAGCCAAAGATTTATGTGCCAGCCCTGGTAGTGCTTTCAATTTTCGCCGTGGTGTTTCCTTTCATATTCTCCATGTATCAGATCAATATTATGATCACCGGTCTCATATATGTCATGCTCGGCCTGGGACTGAACATAGTCGTTGGACTTGCCGGTCTGTTGGATCTGGGATATGTGGCCTTTTATGCGGTGGGAGCATACTCCTATGCACTCTTGAACTATCATTTTGGCATAAACTTCTGGATCGCGCTTCCCATCGGTGCTGGTCTGGGAGCATTCTTCGGCATTCTTCTGGGATTTCCAGTGCTGCGTTTGCGGGGAGACTACTTGGCTATCGTAACTCTCGGTTTTGGGGAAATCATACGGCTCATCCTGGAAAACTGGAATGAATTTTCTTTCGGTCCCAGCGGTATTGCAAATATACCGCGCCCACCGTTTTTCGGGGTTCAACTTTCTCTGCAGAATGCAACCATATATATTTACTACCTGATGATTCTTCTGGTGATTTTCACCATTTTTGTTGTCCAACGGTTGCAGAATTCCAGAATCGGCAGGGCCTGGATCGCCTTAAGGGAGGATGAGGTCGCCTGTGAGGCCATGGGCATCGACAAGAGGAAGACGAAGCTGACCGCCTTCGCTTTGGGCGCAACCTGGGCGGGGATGGCAGGTGTTATCTTTGCGGCCAAGACTACCTTCATAAATCCAGCAAGTTTTACCATTTGGGAATCGATTATCATTCTCTGTATTGTGGTGCTGGGTGGGATGGGCTCCATCGTCGGGGTTGTTATCGGAGCATTTATCTTGATTCTGCTGCCGGAATATCTAAGGGTGTTCTCCGAATACCGGATGCTGGTTTTCGGGGCTATGCTGGTGCTCATGATGGTCTTTCGTCCCGGCGGAATCGTCAGCGATGTCCGACGAACATACAAGTTTGAAGGGTTGCAAAACAGAAACGGAGAGAATCTCTAGGCAAATGGCACCAATACTTGACGTAAAAGGTCTGAGTATGGACTTTGGCGGCCTGCGGGCGCTGGATCGATTGGATCTAGATGTTGATGAGGGGGAAATCGTTGCTATAATCGGGCCCAACGGTGCCGGGAAAACCACTTTTTTTAACTGTATAACCGGGATTCACCCTCCGACTGAAGGAGAGATGCTCATATCACCCCCCGGAAAGAAGCCAAAAAGTTTAAAGGGTCTGAAGCCCAACCAGGTAACCGAACGGGGTTTGGCTCGGACATTTCAGAATATCCGGTTGTTTCCTAATATGACGGTCCTAGAGAATGTCATGATCGGTCGCCACTGCCGAATGTCAGCAGGCATCCTGGGAGCAATTTTGCGGGGTTCATCAACCGTCAAAGAAGAAAAGGAAGTGGTGGGAGAGAGCTACGTCATCCTCGAAAAGGTCGGCCTCACAGACTTCGTCAATGAGTTCGCCATGAATCTTCCTTACGGGGCTCAGAGGCGTCTTGAAATCGCCAGGGCCATGGCGACAGAGCCGTTCCTACTCTTGCTTGATGAACCGGCTGCTGGTATGAACATCAGGGAAACCAAGGAGCTTGACGAGCTGATCATATGGATCCGCGACAATGAGAAGATGTCCATTCTGCTGATCGAACATGATATGAAGCTCGTTATGAGTCTGTCCGATCGCATTTTTGTGGTGGATTACGGAAGGAAAATCGCCCAGGGTACACCCTCAGAGATAAAACATAATCCGGCCGTGATCAAAGCATATCTCGGGGAAGAGATTGATGCTTGAGCTAAGGAATTTGCAAACTTTCTACGGCGGCATTCATGCCTTGAAAGATGTCAGCATGAAGGTCTCGGAGGGAGAGATAATTACCCTGATAGGTGCGAACGGAGCAGGGAAAACCACGACGCTCATGTCCATTTGTGGAATAGTACCACCGAGGTCGGGCGAAATACTGTTCATGGGTAAACCGATTCATCATTTAACTCCCAATGAAATTGTCTCCCTAGGAATCTCCCAGGTTCCTGAAGGGAGAAGAATTTTTCCCTACTTAACCGTGATAGAAAACCTGGACATGGGAGCTTTTTTGCGCACTGACAAAGACGGGATAAAGCAGGATATGGAGTACATCTTCGAGCTTTTTCCGATTCTTGCAGAAAGGCGCCAACAGGCTGGTGGCACACTCAGTGGTGGTGAACAACAGATGCTCGCCATTTCTCGTGCACTGATGGCCAGACCGATGCTCCTGTTGATGGATGAGCCCTCCCTGGGACTAGCACCCCTTATAGTCAAGCAGATTTTCGAAATCATCAGGAAGGTGAACAGTGAAAATAACACCACCATTTTCCTTGTGGAGCAGAATGCAAACTTGGCCCTCAAAGTGGCCCACAGGGGTTATGTAATAGAAACCGGCCGGATAACACTTGCAAATTCTGCAAAAAAACTCCTTGCCGACGAAAAGGTAAAGAAGGCATATTTGGGGTTGTGAGTTACTTGGCACAACGACAAGTGGCGACGAAGCAACCTTAGATACCTAGAAACTCATTCAATCCTACCTCTCTCAAAGCAAAACACCATCTTGTAGTCAGCAACTCCCTCCAGGTCATGGGGCGTATCGCTTTTTCTTCTTTTAGCCACATGAGCGTGAGGAAACTTGGGTTTGTTGACGACCACCACCCAGGTGAAGGAGAAGGTGAATTTGGGATAACCGCCTTCATTGACAAACCATAACGCTTACGTTAATCTTCCAGCTTATTACACGAAATTGCTAATGATACCGCATAGAGAGAATCAAACAGTAAGACCTTCTGGGACGGTGGGTGATATGAAGAAGTTCTTATGTTTTATCCTTGCTTTGGGGTTAATGACTGGCGTTGCGTGGGCAGATATAATCACGATCCCAGTGGTTTCACCCTTCAGTGGCCAGTTGGCCTCATTCGGTGAAGGCGTGAAAAATGGAGCTGCCCTTAAGGCTTCTGAGATAAATGCTGCCGGAGGAATTAGCGGCCATAAAGTGAAGGTAGTTTTGGAAGACGACGGCTGCGACCCGAACGAGGCGGCGATTGTGGCCACCAAGTTAGCCAAAGATCCAGAGGTGGTTGTGGTTGTTGGCCACCTTTGCAGTTCAGCTACGTTAGCTGCCCTGCCAATTTACCGTGAGGCAAAACTGCCGGCTATCTCTCCAGCCTCCACCAATGCGGCTATCGGCATGATGAGCCCATACTACTTTCGCAACATATATAGAGATGACTTCCAGGGGACCTTTCTCGCCCGATATGTGGATGAAGTGAAAGGTTTCAAACGTATAGCCATATTCTATGAGGTCAACGATTACTCCTTGGGGTTGATGAGCTCTTTTATGAAGGAAGCGGTAAGGCGGGGCATTAAAATCCTTGGAACCGAACCCTATACTTCAGACACCACTGACTTCAAACCCCAGCTGATCAAGTTCAAGATGATGAGACCTGATGCCATTTTTAATCCCGGCTATGCGCCCCAGGGGACCCTAATCGCTTCCCAGGCTGCTAGTCTTGGTCTGAAGGTCAAACTTTTCGGGGCTGATGGTCTTGACAACGACCTTATGCTCCAGAATCCCGACGCCGAGGGTCTATTCGTCACTACCCCATTTTTAGCGGACAAGGCAGGACCGCAGGCCGCTCAGTTCATCGAGGCTTATAAGCGAGTTTTTGGCAAAGACCCAAACTGGTTTGCCGCAAACACTTACGATGCGGTGGGCATGGCAGCGGAAGCCATCAAGGCAGTCGGCATGGACCGAGAAAGGATACGAGACTATCTGGCAGGGATCAACTCCCCAGACAAGGCATATGCAGGAGTTGCGGGCAAGACATACTTTGATGAAAACGGTGATTGCCTTAAGGCCGCTTACATTAAAGAGATTAAAGGCGGCAAATGGATCAGCGCGAAAGAACAGTTGCAACAGTAGTTCTAGATTCCGACCAAATGCTGAATTGATTACAATATAATGTAATTATTTTGTTAAATAAGCTAGAATTATTTATCAACTAAAGAAATTTTTGTTATTGTCCATTTCCTTTCTAATCAGTTTTAACTTTAAAAACCTCATCTCTCCAGCAATCAACCTCCATTGACAAACCAATCTGCTTGGGGTAAGGTTTCGCTCAAATCCATTGAAATCATTTGAAATCATTAGTGATAGTGGAGCTGTCAACTATCAGCTAATTGCTTTCCAATATTGACGGATGGGGCTTTGAGACAAGAGGATTTTTTTGCAACTGCTGGCAGGGAGTCAAAAGCACCACTGGCAGAGCGAATGCGGCCCATCACCGTGGCTGAGTTTGTGGGGCAGGAGCAAATCATGGCTGCCCATAAGCTTTTGGGCCGTCTGCTCAAGCATGGTCGGATGCAATCTCTAATCTTTTGGGGACCGCCAGGTTGCGGTAAAACCACGTTGGCCCGGTTGATAGCGCAAGAGAGCAACGCTCACCTCATACACCTTTCCGCTGTCACTGCTGGAGTCAAGGACGTTCGGGCGGCCATAGATGAAGCCAGGCACAAAGGAGGCAGGTCCACAATTTTGTTCGTGGATGAGATTCATCGTTTCAACAAGGCCCAGCAGGACTTACTCCTCCCGTATGTGGAAAACGGCACAGTAACTTTCTTCGGGGCAACGACCGAGAATCCTTCCTTCGAAGTCATTTCCCCACTGCTTTCGAGAGCACCAGTAGTGTTGCTGGAGCCTTTGAATGAGTCCGATCTAGAACATATTCTCCGTCGAGCCCTGGCCGATAGGGAGAGGGGATTAGGAGGTTTGAGACCCAAGGTTGACGATGACGCTCTGAAGTATTTGATCGGAGCGGCACAAGGAGATGCCCGCTTGGCCCTCAGCGGCTTGGAGGCGGCTGTGCACACCACTGCCGAGGATGAGAGTGGTTATCGTCGCGTAGACCGCCAGTCAATGGAAGATGCTATCCTGAAGAAATCTCTTATTTATGACAAAGGCGGTGAGGAACACTACAACCTGATTTCGGCTCTGCACAAAAGTTTGCGCGGCAGCGACCCGGACGGCGCCCTTTACTGGCTCGCTCGAATGCTGGAGGCTGGAGAAGATCCTCTGTACATCGCCCGCAGAATGGTTCGTTTTGCCTCGGAAGATGTGGGTTTAGCCGATCCGCGGGCTCTCATGGTAGCAGTGGCAGCACAGCAGGCCTTTCATTTAGTGGGCCGGCCTGAAGGGGATCTAGCCCTGGCAGAAGCAGCAATCTATCTGGCGACGGCGCCGAAGAGCAATGCTCTCTATAAAGCTTACTCCGAAGCCCGGCGACAGGCTGAGGAAAGGGGTAGCTTGCCAGTACCCTTGGAGATGCGCAACGCACCGACGGCCTTGATGCGGAACCTGGGTTATGGCCGCGACTACCGTTATCCTCATGATTTCCCAGAGGCCCACGTACCCATGAGTTACCTACCGGAAGCTTTGCAGGACTTGAAATTTTACCAACCTACAAACCGAGGCTATGAGGTGACCCTGACAGAACGTTTAAAGTACTGGCGCCACCGGGTTCGGCAAGAACGAGGAAAGCAGAGGAGAGAAAGAACCAGCGAGACTGGCGAGACGAGCGAGACGTGAAACACAAGAGAATTTAAATGATTTTGACTCGACTTCCCTTCTCGCCCGACCTCCCGTCTCGCCGCACGGTGCTCCACCACAAGTACAGGAAGACAGAAGGCGTTTTGACTCGCATAACCATTATTAACATAGTGATTTTGTTGGTGTTTATGAGTGCCGTGCACGGGTTGGCGGAGGAGGGCGAGTTGTCCTCAGCACGAGGTATTGAACGTTACCAAAAGCTCGTGCAGGCTAATCCGCAGAAAGCTCCCTATTGGAATGCCCTGGGCTACTACTATCTCAAGTCCGGAGATCTACAAACAGCGAAAACAAACTTTGCAAAAGCAATTGAACTCGACGGGACTTACCCGATTCCCCACAACAATCTAGGAGTTGTCTATCTGAAGCAAAAACTCCCCGAGCAGGCAGAAAGCGAGTTTCGCCAGGCTGTCAGACTAAATCCCCATTACTGCAAGGCTCAATACAACTTGGCAGTCGCTCTCTTCCACCAGAAACGTTACATGGATGCAGGCAAAGCCTATATGAAAGCTCGGGATTTAGACAGTAAGTATGTTGAGCGGAGGAATAGCCGAGAAAATCTAGAAAGGAAGATAGAGAAGGTTTTGGACGACAAGGTAGATGAGGACGATAAATCCACTCAAGAGTTAAAACGGATGAGGCAATGGTTCGCTCCCTCCTACTAGGCAGATTTGGCTGGTGCTGGATTTTTCTTCTTCCCCTAGCGGTTCTGGTCCAGCCGGTGGCGGCCGGGGAAAGGGCGGATCGTTTATGGGACCTGGCAAATCATCTCTACGACAAGCAAGACTACTACCGGGCCTTGACCGAGTACCAACGTTTTGTTTTTCTCTTTTCCGAAGATCAAAGAAATGACCAGGCAAAGCTTCAAATCGGCAGGTGCTATCGACGGGAGGGTGAGACTAATAAGGCTTTCAGCTACCTGATCAGATTGTATAAAAGCACGGCGGAAAAACCGATTGGGCCTGAAATCTTGTTGGAGATGATAGCCATCCGGCAGGATCAAGGACGGAATTCCAGGGCCGTCTATTGGACGAAACAGTTCATTGAGAGGTATCCTGACTGTAAGGATCTCGATACCGTCTACCTGAGCCTCGCGTGGCTCCAAATCGACAGCGGTAAGTATGATTCAGCAGTGGCCACCCTTGAGCGGATTCAGCCGGAGAGTGCTCACTACTCCACGGCAAGATCACTGCGTGGGGCATTGCAGCAGCGGCCGGAAGTAGGGCAGAGGTCTCCTACAATGGCAGGAGCCCTGTCCGCAGTCTTGCCAGGTTCAGGCCACCTTTATGCTGGTCGCCCAGCTCAGGCTGCCTCATCGTTTTTACTCAACGCACTATTTATTACGGGGGCGGTTCTGGCCTTTGAACATGACAGCCCGGCCCTTGGTGGAATTCTGGTATTTTTTGAAATGGGCTGGTATGTGGGGGGAATCCGCAGTGCTGTGCAAGCGGTCCGGGAGGAGAACCAGAAAGAAGAAATTCACTACCGCCGGGAGCTTAAGGAAAAATACCGGCTTTCTTTTGGCCTGGAGCCCAGGAAAGATCGACTAGCGCTCTACCTACGTCTGAGCTTTTAGGGATAGACAGTAAATATTTCCCAGGTAGTGTACAATACATCAAGCGAGTAGGGATTGCCTACATGCAATTAAGAGCCGATGCCAGGGAAAGCATTAAACCTTTTAGATTGGTGAAGTATTTTTCATTGACCAGCCTGGTGGTGATTCTCATTCCGACCCTGTTGCTCTCCATCTTCATATCTCAGCGTGCCAAGAACGAACTTCTCAGAAAGAGCGAGCAGTACGCCCTCCTTGTTGCCACAAATTTGAACCATCAAGTTTTCACCCAATTCGTCCTGCCCACTGTGCTCAAATACGGCCAGATCCGACTTGGCGACCCTAAACAGTATGAGCGCATGGACAAGGTTGTTCGTAATACCATTCACGGATTCAATCTCTACCGGGTGGATGTGTATGACTTACATGAGATGGTTGCCTATAGTACAGACAGTTCCTTGGTTGGGCTCGCAGGCTTGGGGGGAATCGATTTCAAGTTGGCCCGCGAAGGCAAGTCTTCATCACAGCTAATCTCCCGTGGAAGTTTCCTTGGTTTCGAATTGGGCGCAGTAGCAAAGCAGAGGCAGCTGAAGACTTACATTCCATTTCGGATGGAAAGACCATTAGGGCGGGGCTATGGTCGAATATTGGGGGTTTTTGAAATTACCCAGGATATCTCTGAGGATTATTCAGCCATTACTCGTTTTCAAAACATAATTATAGCGAGCTTGATTGGGGTGATGAGCCTTCTGTTTTTTGTCTTGCGTTTCATTGTAAAACGAGGCGAAAAAATCATCGCCAAAAGAGCCGAAGAGAAACGTCGTTTAGAGGATCAACTGCATCAGGCTGAGAGGATGGCAGTCCTAGGCAAAATGGTAGCCGGCATAAGCCATGAAATCCGGAATCCACTTGGGATCATTGGCTCTACTGCCCAGCTTCTCCATGATAAAATGGATGAGAGCGATCCCAAAAAACAACTGGGTGAGATAATTATGGAGGAGGCGACCCGTCTCAACTCGATCGTTACAGATTTTCTGGATTTTGCCCGACCCACTACTCCAAACTACTCCGAGTGCAGAGTAGATATGGTACTGAGAAGAAACCTGAAGTTTCTCGAAGTTGAACTGGAGCGGCGAGGCATTAGCGTGGAAGTTCTCTTTGCCGAAAATGGAAGTCCAGTTGTCGCCGATGGCGACCTTCTGTATCGCGCCTTCCTCAACATTTTCGTTAACGCCATGGAGGCGTTGGACGACGGGGGTACTATCCGGGTAGTTACTCGGTATCGAGATCACCTAGAAGATACCTTGGAGGTAATTATAATGGACACGGGCTCCGGTATTTCTCGGAATGATATAGGGAAAATATTCGATCCCTTTTATACCACCCGCAAGACCGGAACCGGCTTGGGACTTGCCATAGTCCGAAACATAATCGAGAGCCACGGTGGTACAGTCGATATCAAGAGTCCACCACCAGAAGAGCTGGCGCAGCTAGAAAAAAAGGGAACGGCTATTATCATTTCTTTGCCTGTATACCCAGAGCTTTAGGAACTACGAACAGCTGACAGTTGCCAGCGAGCAGCAAAGGATTAGTATCAGGGTATCTTGAATTACTTAGAGCAGCAGGATAGTAGATAATCATGGAAACCGTTCTGATCGTTGACGACGAAAAGAATTACCTATTGGTTTTAGAAGCTCTCCTTACCGACGCGGGTTATGAGGTGATTACCTGTGACAACGCCGGTGAGGCTCTTGAGATTACTACGAGTCATGACCTGGATCTGGTCATAACTGACATGAGGATGCCAGGTGTAGACGGGATGGAGTTTCTGGTTCAATTGAGGGGTCGTCTACCGGAGATCCCGGTGATCATGATGACCGCATATGCCACGGTGGAAAAGGCTGTAGAAGCCATGAAGAGAGGCGCCTTTGACTATATTACCAAGCCTTTCAAGAATGAAGAACTTATACTAACCATTCGTAAAGCCCTAGAGATGCACCGCCTCAAGCGAGAGAACCGTTTGCTCAGCCAGGAACTGCAAGAGCGCTTTAAATTCGGCAACATTGTTGGTAAGAGCAAGGTTATGCAGCAGGTCTATGAGATTATCGAAAAGGTGGCTCAAACCCGGGCATCAGTGCTGGTGACTGGTGAGTCAGGTACAGGCAAGGAGCTTATCGCCAGAGCAATACATTTCAACAGCCCCAGAAGTGATAAACCGTTCATTACGGTTAACTGTTCAGCCTTACCGGAAACCCTGCTGGAAAGCGAACTCTTTGGCCACGAAAGGGGTGCCTTTACCGGGGCTGTAACCAGGCGAAAAGGTCGTTTTGAATTGGCTCATAACGGAACCTTATTCTTGGACGAAGTGGGCGATATGTCTCCTGCTCTGCAAGTGAAGTTGTTGAGAGTTCTGCAAGAAATGAGATTTGAGCGTGTGGGCGGTACTGCCACCTTGCAGGTAGATGCCCGCCTGGTAGCCGCTTCTAACCGCGATCTCAAGCGGGAGGTGGATCTCGGACGGTTCAGGGAGGATCTGTATTATCGGTTGAAAGTTGTTCATATACATGTACCCCCGCTCAGAGAACGGCGTGATGACATACCACTTTTGGTTCACCATTTTTTAAGAAAGGTGGCCAAGGCCAACGAGCTTCCAGTAAAAAATGTAAGCCATGAGGCAATTAAGTGTCTGTACCAGTATGACTGGGTTGGTAACGTCCGCGAACTAGAGAATGTCATAGAACGGGCAGTAATTCTATGCGACGGTGATGATATTAGGACCCAGGATTTGCCTGAGGAGCTGTTCCAACATCGACTGCCAGGTATTACAGAAGGGGCCACGGCTCAAACTGAAAGTATCTCAGACCTGGTGGGAGAGGGCGAATTTCTGCCCTATCTCGGGCTCAATCAACGGCAAATGAAAGCAATTAATTTTATAAAAAAGAACGGATTCATCACGAACAAATACTACACGCAAATCAACTCGGTGATGAAAACGCAAGCGAAAACCGAACTGAGACAGCTCTTAGATCAGGGGCTGATCAGACGAGTTGGTAAGGGGCGAAACGTGCGCTATCTACTTCCATCACCGACCAATCGCCGACCGATTACCGACCGATTACCGACCGATTGATTGCTGCCAGTCCATGCTCCTTTGATATTAATTCTCGTGATATCAGCATATTAGAGTACTTTGCGGGGTTGGGCTATGATTCCAAGGTTCAACGAATGATTCACTCGCTCGGCAAGAGGTTCTATGGTATTGTTATTATTTGATAATTATTTTTTTCGGTGCTCCTTGTTGAATAAAGTCAAAGCTGGTAAGAAATTTGCTAATCTAGTTAGACCGAGTAAGGATGGTAAGGTTACCAGAATAATGAATGCCCTGCCTTCTTGACTCTTCAACTCTTTTTCTCCTTTCTCCGACCGTCTGGATGTGGCCCCGTCCAGACGGTCTTTTTTTTGACTCTCGCACTCCATTGCTCTCTCGGAGCAAAAGACTCAGTTCACTCTTTGCATTTAGTCAGTTGCCCACTATTTGTTTCTTGACAAAGGATGTAGTGATTGCTAATTTTTTGGCACTCTTTAGAAAGGAGTGCTAATATATCTAGGCCATGCCCCAATTAGTGCGAGGTGAAAGAGCTCGACGAGTACTTGAGGCGATCATTCTCGAGTACATCCGAGGTGGAGTGCCGGTAGGTTCTCGAGCCATAGCGAAACGATACGGCCTGAGTGTGAGTCCGGCTACAATCCGTAATGTCATGGCAGACCTTGAAGAACTCGGTCTTCTCTATCAACCTCATACTTCAGCAGGGAGGATTCCCACCGAGCTTGGCCTTCGGGTCTATATTGATTCGATCTTAAAGATTAAACAACTCAGTAACGCAGATAGAGAAAGGATAAGACGGTCCTTTAGGGGGGGAGTGGCTCAAGTTGAGGGGTTGCTCAAAGAAACCTCCAAAGTTCTTTCATCTTTCTCTAAACAGGCCGGGGTAGTTCTCACACCCAGACTGTCTCTGACGGTATTTAAGCGCATTGAGTTTGTACGGCTGAGGGCAAAGATGGTGATGACCATTCTGGTTTCTCAGGCCGGGATAGTGCATAACACGATTTTCGAAGTCGATGCAGATATTTCCCAGGAAGAGCTGGATAAGTATAGCCGCTACCTAAATGATCTGTTGCAGGATCTCACTCTCCACCAAGTTAAAGCGAGGCTTCTGGATGAGATGAGAAAAGAAAAAGTGCTGTTTGACCGCTTATTGGCCAAGGCCTTGGAATTAAGCCAGAAAGCTTTGCAGGAGAATATAGAAGATAGCGAGATCTACATAGAGGGCAGGACAAATCTCCTTGATAATCCGGAATTTGCTGATGTTGAACAGATGAGACGCATCTTCAGTGCCTTTGAGGAAAAGAGCAAGATAATAGATCTTTTGGACAAAAGTATGTCGGCTGGGGGAGTAAACATTTTTATTGGCTCTGAGAGTGAATTGCTGGACATGGAAAGTGTGAGCTTTATTACTTCTCCCTACACGAGCGGTGATGAAATTCTGGGCACTCTCGGAGTGATTGGTCCGACGAGAATGGACTATTCTCGGATTATTCCACTCGTGGACTACACTGCCAAGCTCTTGAGCAAGATGCTGGGAGAAACGTTATAAATCTGGTTAAAGAATTTTCATATTTCTGAGCTCCTCATTTTGAGGGAATTTTATGTTGATCAGGGGGAAAGGGTCTTGACTGAACGCTAATCGTTATTATCAGAACAAATGGGAGGTTAGAGAGTGGTTTCGGAAAAAGAGCGAACAGCAGAGACTCAAGAAAAGGGGAGGGAAGTACAAGAAGAGCAGAAGGAATTCACTGCCGAGAACGTTGATAAGAATACCACGGCAGAGGATTCAGTAGAGTTTTTCGATCCCGAGAGTGCAGACAGAGATGATCTCCTGTCAAAGTACAGAGAGTTGGAGTATCAACTGAGGCAGACTGAAGAGCGGGTACTTCGCACTGCTGCTGACGCAGAAAATTTCAAAAAAAGGCTCCAGCGAGAGAAGGAGGAACAAACTCGTTATGCCAATGAAACCCTCATGCGAGAGCTGCTACCAGTTATAGACAACCTAGAGCGGGCCCTCGAGCACTCAGCAAGCGTACCAAACCAGGAGGGGTTGCTCGAGGGACTAAAGATGACTCTCAAGGGTTTTGCTGACGCTTTGGCTAGATTTGGCTGTACACCACTTGAGACCATAGGAAAAATTTTCGACCCCAACTTCCACGAGGCGGTGTCTCAGGAGGAGAGTTCAGAAGTAGAACCTAACACCGTGCTGAGGGAGCTTCAAAAAGGTTACCTTCTAAAAGAACGTTTGCTGCGACCCGCCATGGTAATTGTCGCAAGGCCCCCCAGTAAGGCGGCCAAACATTCAGAAGAGCAAAAAGCTACCGGGACCACAAGAGCGAAACGCGGTGAGGTGAAAATACCAGTAAGGAAGGCTTAATAAAACGGGAGATTACTAGTAAACAAAATTTGGATGGGAGATCAAGGAGGAAACAATGGGAAAGATTGTCGGCATTGATTTGGGGACCACAAATTCAGTCGTTGCGGTGATGGAAGGAAAAGAGGCAAAGGTCCTCACAAATGCCGAAGGAAGCCGCACGACCCCTTCTATTGTTGCTTTCACTGAAAGTGGAGAACGTCTCTTGGGTCAAGTGGCAAAACGGCAGGCCATCACCAACCCGGAAAATACTGTCTATGCAGTAAAACGATTGATAGGCAGAAAATACGAATCTGCCGAGGTGAAACACGACATCACTATCTGTCCCTATAAAATCGTCAGGGCCAAAAATGGAGATGCCCATATTGAAATACGCGGTAAAGAATACAGCCCGGCGGAAATCTCTGCCATGGTTCTCCAGAAGATGAAGCAGACCGCTGAAGACTATCTCGGGGAAAAAATTACCGATGCTGTTATCACAGTCCCTGCTTACTTCAACGATAGTCAGCGCCAAGCCACCAAGGATGCAGGGAAAATTGCCGGACTGAACGTTTTGAGGATAATCAACGAGCCCACCGCAGCGTCACTGGCCTACGGTCTGGACAAGAAAAGGGACGAGAAGATAGCCGTCTTTGACTTGGGTGGCGGAACCTATGATATTTCCATTCTGGAGATCGGCGACGGCGTATTCGAGGTAAAGGCGACCAATGGTGACACCCATCTCGGTGGCGAGGATTTTGACCAGAGAATTATCGATTGGTTGGCCGATGAGTTTCGCAAAGACCAGGGAATCGATTTGCGAAGTGACAAGATGGCCCTGCAGCGGCTGAAGGAGGCTGCGGAGAAGGCAAAAATGGAGCTTTCCACCTCCATGGAAACCGACGTCAACCTGCCCTTTGTTACTGCCGACGCCAGCGGTCCAAAGCACCTGAACATCAAGTTGAGCAGGTCCAAAATGGAATCGATGGTGGAAGACCTGATTGAAAAATTAGTACCCCCCATGCAAACCGCTCTCAAGGATGCTGGATTGAAGACTTCCGACATTGACGAAGTCATACTGGTAGGCGGCATGACTCGTATGCCGCGGGTGCAGCAGAAAGTGAAAGATTTCTTTGGCAAAGAGCCACACAAGGGCGTAAATCCCGACGAGGTGGTTGCCGTAGGGGCTGCCATCCAAGGCGGTGTGCTCAAAGGCGACGTGAAAGATGTTCTGCTTCTAGACGTTACCCCCTTGTCGCTGGGCATTGAAACCCTTGGCGGAGTGATGACTAGACTCATCGACAAGAACACCACCATCCCAACTCGCAAGAGCCAGATCTTTTCCACTGCCGCTGACAATCAACCGGCTGTTTCTATCCACGTTTTGCAGGGGGAACGGGAAATGGCAGCCAACAATAAAACGCTGGGGCGCTTTGAATTAGTGGGCATTCCGCCCGCTCCGAGGGGAGTACCACAAATCGAGGTGACCTTCGACATTGATGCAAATGGTATTGTGAACGTCTCGGCTAAGGATCTGGGTACGGGGAAAGAGCAGTCAATCCGCATAACCGCTTCCAGTGGCTTGAGTGAGGAGGAGATCGAGCAAGCCGTCAAGGAAGCGGAAATGCATGCCGAAGATGACAAGAAGAAGAGAGAACTGGTTGAGGCCAGGAACCAAGCAGACTCACTAGTTTATCAAACCGAGAAAACGCTCAAAGAGATGGGAGACAAGGTTGATGGAGCAACCAGACAGAACATCGAGGAGCACATTCAACGGTTGAAGACGGCAATGGAAGGAGATGATGCCGAAGCCATCAAGCGGAGCTCGGAGGAATTGATGCAGGCTTCTCACAAAGTAGCGGAGGCCATGTATCAGCAGGCGACTCAGGCCGGAGCAGGTGCGGCTCAGCAGCAAACCGGTGAGGCTGCCTCGACCGCTGCTGGTAGTGAGGAAGACGTGGTGGAGGCTGAATTTGAGGAAGTTGACGACGAAAAGAAGTAATCGGCATTAGGCACTTGCTTAATTCCGCCAAAGGGTGCTACAAAGACCTGGTTTCAGAGGTTTCAAGCACCCTTTTTTATTTTATGGGTAGAGGGCATGGGGTTTGATATTCAGCAACGGGAAGAACCGATGCAACACAGGGTAAAGATTCTCCGGGGGATAGCTCTCTGGTTGTTGCCATTCATTATCATAGGCTGCGCCCTGTTACCGCCGAAAAAAGAGGTGGCAGTTGAGGCTCCAGCTGAGGTAGGAGAAAAAGAGGCTATCCTGCAACTGGCCATGGCCGAAGAGGCCTTCAAGGCGGGCAATCTGGAGGAGGCATCCCAGCGGTACCGAGAGCTGGCTATGGCCTTTCCAGGCAGTCCTCAGGCAGCGCAGGCTTTGCTTCGACAAGGAGAAATCGACTATAGCCTGGAGAAATATGAAAAGGCTGCCTCTTGGTTTCAACAGGTAATCAAAGAGTTCCCTCTTAGATCGGAGGGAAATGAAGCCCGTCTCCGGCTGCTTCGTTGCTATCTGAAGCTGGAGCGTTTCAATGACGCAGTGGAAACAGGTAGACCTTTGATAAAATATTTGCCTGAGAAATCTCAAAAAGCTCTGGCTGCCGAGATTGTAGGTGATGCTGAGGCGGCGCGACTCAACTATGCCAAGGCACTAAAGTGGTATGTCACATCAGACGAACTTGCCGAGGGTGACAAACGTATATTTTTGGCGGCGAAGGTGGACATCGTCCTTAAACACCTCGGCAGAGACGAGGTAGTAGCGCTGCTGGCGGAGTATCCAGAGACCTTTCCCAATCTTCAACTGCAGACCCGGCTGGTGGAAATAGACATGGAGAGCGGGCAATTTGGTGTGGCGCAGAAAAAATTACAGTCTCTCATCGAAAGGTGGCCTGAGCATCCACTTGTCGACACCTGGAAAGGGATGAGCGCAAAAATTGACGAGTGGATGCAAGTGGATATGACCGCTGTCGGCTGTGTACTACCTCTGAGTGGTCGCTATCAAGCCTATGGTGACAGGATCTTGCGGGGACTAGTAATGGCGGCCCAGGACTTTAAGAATGTTGGTGGCGATATTCAGTTGATTATCAAAGATAGTGGCGGCGACCCAGGTGTTGCCGTTGCTGCAGTGCGTGATCTTGTCATGGATAACAAGGTTGCTGCCATCATCGGGCCCCTTAGCCGGGTTGCTGCGGAGGCCGCTGCTGAGGAAGCAGAGAAACTCTGGGTTCCCATAATAACTCTCACTCAAAAAGAGGGTGTAAGCCACATTGGCAGTTACGTATTCCGCTACTTTCTTAGCAATGAGGAACAAACAAGGGCACTGGTGGAATATGCTGTACTTGGCCTTGACTACAAACGTTTCGCCATTCTTTATCCTGATGACAGTTACGGCACCCGGCTGATGAATCTCTTTTGGGATGAACTGGATCGCTTGGGTGCAGAGGTCAGAGGAGTAGAAACCTATGATCCCTCTCAAACAGATTTTGCCGAGCAGATTAAAAAGCTGGTGGGTCTTTACTATCCTCGAGTGGAAGATGAAACCAGCGAATGGACAGAGGGAGTAAAAACTGACAAAGGCTCCTCAGCTGGCTTGAAGGGACAAGCGCCTGGAGGTCCGGGGGAGGAGGAGCTGACACCCATTGTTGATTTTGATGCCATCTTTATTCCGGACGGCTACAGTCAAGTGGGTCTCATTGCACCCCAGTTGGCATATCACGACGTCACAGGTGTGAAACTATTGGGGACGAACCTGTGGAACTCTCAGAAGTTAGTCGAGATGGCTGGACCCTATCTTCAGGACGCTGTTTTCGTGGATGGTTTCTTCTCAGGAAGCGGCTTACCATTGACCGGCCGGTTTGTCGAAAGCTATGAGAAAACTTTTGGGGGGAAGCCTGGGTATCCTGAGGCACAGGCCTATGATACTGTGCGTCTGCTTATGGAGGCCCTCCGTCAGCCTGGGGTGACATCTCGACCTATGCTCCGCGACGCTCTCTTGGGAATACGGGCGTTGCCGGGAGTGGCGGGTATTGCCTCGGTCAGTCCAGATGGAGAGGTGAGTAAGCCCCCTTTTCTCATTACTATTTATCGGAGGCGGATGGAGGAGATCCAAGTGGATTTTGAGATGTTAGAGCAGCAGCGGCGGAGATACCTTGAATACTCCACAGGTAAAGATTTGCAGTCTACCCAAAGACTTTCGCCTGCCTACAGTTCGCCCATGTCGTCGACTGGTCGGTAGCAGGTGATAGGCAAGAGGTGATGGGTAATGGGTTGTTGCTAACCTATGACCCATAACCCATCAGCCCCTCATCTATTCCCATTTTAGACATTTTAGGCATTGAATATACTGAGGGATATCCAATGAAGATTACCATTGAAGAGGTAGAACACGTTGCAAGACTTGCTCGTTTGGAAGTCAGCCCAGAGGAAAAAGAGAATCTCACCGAGCAGATGAACCGGATTTTGGACTACATGGAAAAGCTCAACGAGCTGGATACTACGGGGGTCGATCCTACCTCACACGTGGTTGATCTGCACAATGCTTTTCGGGTAGATGCTGTCAAGAAATCCTTGCCCAGAGACCAAACACTTGAAAATGCTCCAGAGGCCAATGAAGGAGAGTTTGTCGTACCCCGAGTTATTTAGGAGTACTATAGGCTATGCACTGTGCACCATTTAAGCAGGCCAGGTAAAAGCTCAGCGACTAAGCTTCAACATCCCCAGGATGGATCTCAAATCTACAGACATTTTATTTAAGGTAACTTCTTAAATATGATATATTTTCATAATCTTTTAAAATATTTATCTTTTCTATTTATATGTTCAGTGGTTGGTGCATAGCTGACAATCTAGAGGTGATTTGCCGGATGTTACTTGCACAGCGTGTTGAAGGCTAAACATGCAATTATATGAATTAACAATACACGAACTTCGCAAACTTTTGGACACAGGCGAGACTACCGCCGTAGAGGTGACAGAATCCATCTACAACCGTATCAAGAAGGTGGAGCCCAAGGTTGCCGCCTACCTGTCCCTGGCCGAAGAAAGGGCAATGGAAGAGGCACACGGTTGGGACAAACAGGGTTTCGGCGACAGGACAAAACCTCTGGCCGGAGTGCCATTGGCGGTTAAGGATGTCATTTGTACCAGGGGAATTCGCACTAGCTGCGGTTCAAAAATTCTAGCCAATTTTGTACCGCCCTACGACGCCACCGTTGTCCTGAGGCTTAAAGAGGCAGGCTGTATTCTTTTGGGCAAAACGAACATGGATGAATTTGCCATGGGATCCTCGAATGAGAATTCGGCCTTCGGGCCAACGCGAAATCCTTGGAATGTCAAATACATACCTGGCGGCTCTAGCGGTGGATCAGCAGCAGCCGTAGCAGCAGATGAGTGCATAGGGGCTGTGGGATCGGACACGGGAGGGTCGATACGGCAGCCTGCTTCACATTGTGGGGTGGTAGGTTTTAAGCCCACCTATGGGCGTGTATCCCGATATGGCTTGGTGGCCTTTGCCTCTTCTCTCGATCAGATTGGTCCCATTACCAAAGATGTGAGAGACGCTGCTTTGCTGTTGCAGGCAATCGCAGGTTATGATCAGAACGACTCCACTTCGGTTCCCAGGGACGTTCCGAACTATGCCCAGAACCTTTTGGAAGGCCTGAAGGGCGTAACTTTCGGAATCCCCCGTGAGTACTTCATCGAAGGGTTGGATCCAGAGGTGGAGAGGGCTGTCCAGAATGGTATCAGGACCTTGGAAGGGCTGGGTGCAAAGTCTGTCGAGGTTACCCTTCCCCATACCGAATACGGGGTAGCAGCCTACTACATAATCGCTCCGGCAGAAGCCAGTTCCAACCTAGCACGCTACGACGGGGTGAAATACGGCCATCGTAACAGGGAAGGTAAGACCCTGATGGAGATGTACCGCAGAAGCCGATCGCAGGGTTTTGGCGCCGAGGTGAAAAGAAGAATTATGCTTGGAACGTATGTGTTGTCAGCTGGCTATTACGACGCCTATTACAAAAAAGCCCTGCAGGTGCGTACCCTTATTCGCCGGGATTTCCTGAAAGTTTTTGAACAGTGCCAGGTGCTGGTTGCTCCAGTGGCACCTACTGCGGCATTTCCCCTGGGAGAGAAGGTGAACGACCCCTTGCAAATGTATCTCTCAGATGTCTTTACCTTGCCGGCCAGTTTGGCCGGCATTCCAGGTATTTCTATTCCGTGCGGCTTCACCAGTGCGGGGTTACCCATTGGCTTGCAGATAATGGCTCCCCATTTTGAGGAGGGTTTGGCTCTGCGAGTGGCTTACAACTTGGAGCAGAATACCGATTTCCACCACCACCGTCCACCGTTAGATTCCTAACACAAAGGTTACCCAAGGCACGCCTCGGCTTGACCGCAGATATGGTCGTACCCTAGGCTAGATCACTTTTCAGCAGCGAGAATTTGAAATTCTCAACCTGTTTTGTGTTTTGATCGGGCTTGCTTTTCTGGAACCGGTTCTTGATCACATCTAGGATCTACTCAGCTAAAGTCTCACATTCCTTGAGAAGAAAACTTCTTCAAGCCACAGCATATTCAATCTTTTAATAATCTATAAATACTGTCTAAATATATCAATAGTTAAAGTAAATTATTGCTTTTTTAAAGGGGGGTTGTGGTATCTACCTGCTTACTAACGGCAGTCCTGCACCAAAGGGATGACCTAGATTAATTATGAGCGATTTACCAAATATATTCCAACACCCACGAGAGCCATCCCGATCCACACCATGGGGGTTACAGGCTCAGATAAAACCACTGCCCCCAAAACCGTCCCAAAAAGAGGGGCAAAGAAGGTGAATGCTGTGAGCCTGCTTACGGAGAAACGGCTGATCATCCAGAACCACAAGATATAACTAAAGAAGGCTACCACCAAACACTGATAACCGAAGGCTGTCAGCACCACCGTATTCAGGTGCGGGCCCTCTAGCTTCTCAAATATGGCCCAACCGGCCGCCAAAATGGGGATGGAATAAAAAAGCTGAGCAAAGAGAGTCTGATAGTGACTAATGTGTCGGGTTTGGGACATTTTTTTTATATAGAGTGTAGTGCTCGCCCAGAGGAAAGCAGCCGCCAATTCCATCAGATCGCCAATCCAATAACCGGAAGGCAACTGCTCTGAGTGGCTTCGGAAGACAGATACAATGCCGGCAAAGGCAAGAAACAAGCCGGCCATCTTTTTTGGGGTGAGACGATCATCATTGAATATGAAGTGTGCTCCCAGAGCCACCCAGAACGGATGAGTGTAGAGAAAGATAACTGATCTGGAAGCGGTGGTGAAGGCCAGCCCCCAATAAATGAAGAGAAACTCAGTTCCGAAAAGACAGCCAATGATGATGCCGTGGATTGTGTCCTTTCGCTCTAAGGAAAGGGACAAGCCATTCAAACGAGCATAAGACCACAACAGACAGCCGGCTATAACTGATCTGCTGGCAGCGGCCAGCATCGGTGGGATACCTTGATTGCTTATGCGAATACTTACGAGATTTGCGCCCCAGAGGAAGCATAGAGAGATCTGCAACATACCGTAGGGTAGTGGGAGGGAGTTCATTCCTCCTCCCTGAAATACCCTTTCGGTATCACCACGATACCCCGCGGGGTCACGGTGAAACGCTTTCGGTCTTCGCTCGGGTTGTAGCCGATTGTGGTTTTGGCAGGAATTACGTTGTTTTTATCAATAATTGCTTTCTTGATCCTGCAGTGGCGCCCTACCACCACTCTATCCATAATGACTGACTCGTCAACTTGTGCCCAACTTCGCACTACCACATTGGGAGAAAGCACAGAATTTCTCACTATGCCACTTACGATGCACCCGGGAGAGACCAGGGAATCAAGGGCTTTACCCACCCGGAAACCGTCGGCCCGTTCGGTGGCGAAGACAAACTTGGCGGGCGGCGCAGCAACCTGATAGGTGTGAAGGGGCCACTTTTGCCCGTAGAGGTTGAAATAAGGATCAACTCCAGTGAGGTCCATGTTGGCGTTCCAATAGGCATCCAAGTTGCCCACGTCACGCCAATAGGCAGAATCTCGGGTATGTGCTTCTAGTTGCAACCTTCGCTCGCCGTCCTCCATGGTCATGTAGATATAGTCTTCAATTTTGTTCTGCTTTCGGTAAGGATAGGCATAGATTCGATAGGAATTCAGTAGCTTAGGAATTATGTCACGGCCGAAGTCGTCTTCATTACCGGATTTTAGGATGTCAATGAGAACCTCGGTCTGGAATATGTAGATACCCATAGAGGCAAGGATATGGTTGGGATCCCCAGGAATTGTTTTGGGGTCTTTTTTGGGTTTTTCTTGAAAGCCAAGAATGCGAAATTCTTCATCCACTTCGGCCACGCCAAACTGATAGGCTAGTTCGGTTCCCACCTCGAGAAGGGAGATGGTGATATGGGCCTCCTTTTCTTTATGGTACTTCAGGAATTGGCTATAATCCATCTTGTAAATGTGGTCACCTGAAAGAATCAAGACATGACTCGACCTATGGCGCTCAACGAGATAGAGATTCTGGCGAATGGAGTCAGCGGTACCCCGATACCAGTCGAGACCTATCCGCTGCTGAGGGTGGACGATTTTGAGAAAATGGCTCAGCTCCTGACTGAATATGTTCCAGCCGTCTTCCAGATGATCGTGGAGGGACTGGGATTTGTACTGGGGCAGCACAATGATCTTGTATATTTGTGAATTGATACAGTTACTCAAGGGCAGATCTATGAGCCGATAAATGCCACCAAAAGGAACCGCTGGTTTGGTGCGGTCCTCGGTAAGTGGCATAAGCCTTTCCCCTCTACCACCTGCCATAACAAAGGCTAAAACGTCCTTCATGGAACTATCCTTTGAGTGAATTTGCTGTTATGTAGCTTATGATTGCGAACAAGAGGTAGAATGCCATCTTAATCATGGTAGTGCTTTTTGTCTATGGTTTTAGAACAGGAGTTATATTAAAAACATTCCCGTCGTTTGCGCCACGGGGGAGTTACTCCACAATGTGCAGACCGTGAGTCCTGGAGCGCTAGGAGGGGCATCAGTAAGGCTTCTTTCATTTGCACACCCAGGTAACTCTCTCTTGAATCAAGATGAGAAGAATGATCCACTCATTGTGGGAAGAACTCTTATTTAAAACATATGTAGAAAGTGAAGTCTTAAGGGAAACGAGACCTGTCGAGGACTGAAGAAATAGGTTGATTGGAAAAAGTCGGATCAGAAAAGAGCGTCCACAAACTGTTCGGGATTGAATTCCTTGAGGTCATCCAATCCCTCACCTAACCCGATATAGCGAATAGGTATTTGAAATTCCTGGCAAACCCCAACTACGATGCCACCCTTGGCAGTGCCGTCCAATTTAGTGAGAACAAGTCCTGAGACTCCCAGTTCCTGTTGGAATAACCTTGTTTGGGAAATTGCATTCTGTCCAGTAGTGGCGTCAAGAATCAACAGAACCTCATGGGGTGCGGAGTCTATCTGCCTGCTAATGACCCGCTTAACCTTTTTGAGTTCCTCCATGAGATTCACCTTAGTGTGAAGACGGCCTGCCGTATCTATCAAGACAACGTCTGTGCCACGGGCCTGAGCAGCCGTCATCGCATCGTAAACGACTGCGGCGGGGTCAGCACCACTGCTCTGTTTGACCAGATCCGCACCCACTCGTTCAGCCCAGCGCATGAGCTGTTCTATTGCCGCTGCCCTAAAAGTATCGGCCGCGACCAGCATCACTCGCAAACCTGCCTCCTGGAAGTGAGCGGCTAGCTTGGCCAGGGTTGTTGTCTTGCCTACGCCATTCACACCAACGGCCATTACCACGAAAGGCCGGTGGGCTTTAAGGTCCAGGGGAGGTGCCTCAACCTTCAAAAATCTACGGATATCCTCTTTGAGATGGATAAGCAAGCGATCGGTATCGGTGAGTTCATTCCTATGCAGTCTCTCTTCTAAAGAGGCAATAAGTCTTCGGGTGGTTTCAACTCCGAGATCCGAGGTAATCAAGGCCTCTTCCAATTCCTCCAGTACATCCTGGTCGATTTCTTTTTTGCCATGCACGATGCGATCGAGCTGACCGATGAAGGCCTGTCGCGTTTTTTGCAAACGGGAGCGCATATGAGGGAAAAACCCCAAAGATTTCTCAGGATCTGTTGCCGAGGATTTGGGGGTCGCGAGATCTGGGGTCGAAGTCGAGGGTACACCCGTGTTGTGGTTTCCAGCTTCATTCTCACTGATGCTGTCGGGTGCGGCCTCCTTAGATTTCTTACTGAACCATCTGGCCATAACTTTCAGGTAATCCTTGGAAATCCACCGACATTATTTTGGAGATACCAGGCTCTTCCATGGTTACACCGAGAAGAGTATCGGAGATCTCCATGGTTCTCTTGTTGTGCGTAACCAAGATAATCTGGGATTCCTGACTAATTTTTTTGAGCACCTCGATGAAGCGGTCTATGTTGGCCTCGTCCAGGGGAGCGTCTACCTCATCCAGAATGCAAAAGGGACTAGGTTTGATCATATATAGTGAAAAAAGAAGTGCTCCTGCAGCCAGTGCCTTTTCTCCGCCGGAAAGCAGGCTCATGCTGGTCAGCTTTTTGCCAGGAGGATGCACGAAGATTTCCACTCCAGACTCCAAGGGATCTCGCTCCGAGGATAACTGTAAATGTCCGGTGCCCCCATTGAAAAGAAGAGGAAAAATTTCAGAGAGCTTGCGATTTACCGCTTCGAGTGTTTTCAGGAAGCGCTTGCGAGTAGTGCGGTTGATGCGCGATATGGCCGTATTCAACCCCTCTAATGACTGTACCAGATCATCTCTCTGGCTGGTGAGGAATCGGTGACGCTGTTGCTGCTCCTCGTATTCCTCGATGGCTGTCAAGTTCACCTCGCCAATCCGTGCCACCCCATCGCGAAGCCGCTGCAGTTTTGTTTCCAATTTTTCAAGATCCACTGACTTTTCCGGATCGGGCAAGGCTTCAGCAGTTATATCCATATGGTAATTCTCTTGAATTTGATGGACGAGGTACTTGATCTTCAGTTTGAGTTCGGTGATTTCTTGCCGTAGATTCTGCACCCCTTGCTCCCTTTCTCTGTCTTCCTTAACCAGTTGAACTCTGCGAGATTCCAAATCGTGCTGGTGGTCTTCAAATTTACGCCACTCATCTTCTTCGGACCTGAGACTTTCTTCTCGTTCCACCACCTGCTTTTGCGCTAGCTCCAACCGTTGCTGTATTTGAATTCTTTCCTGCGAAAGCAGTTCTATTTGCTGCTCACAGTTCTTCTTTTCCTCTCGAAGTTGTTCGAGTCTTCGGTTGGTTTCGACGTAAAACTCTTCTAACTGACTGTAACTTGAGCGGACTGCCTCTTGCTTTTCAGTCAGCGCTCCAACTAACACCTGTTGAGCTGTGACCTTCTCTTGTAGGTCGTCCACTGTATCTTCCAGTCCCTGTCGTTCATGTCTTGTCTCTGCCACTTCTTCCTCTAACTCTTGTCGGCTTTTTTCCAGAGACTCAAGCTCCTCCTCGCTTTGGCTGAGTTCGACATGCAAATGAGAGAACTCCTCTTCTTCGTGGTCCTTTTCAATGTCCAACACGGCGAGCCGCTCAGTAATTCTCTGTTCCTCAGTTTCTAAACGGTAAATTTCCTTTTCTTGTTCCAGAATCTGATCACGATGTTTCTCTTTATCCTCCTGAATTCCTTGCAGTTTAGAAGCGATCTGGGCAAGTTGCTCCTCTATCTCCCGAAAGGTGGATCGTTCAGCGCTTAATCTATTCTCGGCATCGGAAACCTTCGCCTCTAGATCCTTTCTCTGTGCTTGTTTTTCCAAGATACTGATTTGCTGCTCCGGGCTCCCTCCCCATATGCTTCCATCCTGGGCCACCAAATCTCCCTCAGATGTCACCAGGGCAAAAGCGTTGGGATTGGACTGCCACCAGGATAGGGCCTGCTCCAGGTCGTTACAGAACATGACCTTGGATAGCAGGTGGTTGACGACCTGCTCGTATCCCGGTCGCGGCCTAACTAGGCTGGCAAGCGGTACTGGGCCGTCTCCACTGGAGACATGGTTTGGAGAGTTATTGGTAACCGACAGAGGGAGAAAATGACTCCGGCCCGCACCAGTACGCTTTAAGTGTTCTAAGGCGGCACACGCATCTCCAACTGAATCCACTACTAGCGCCTGCAAGCGGCCGCCGAGAACCGCCTCAACTGCGTGTCGGTGGTTCGCATCTACCTCCAGAATCTCTGCCACTGCTCCCCTGATGTTACACTTGAGTTCATCTTCATCCCGGGCGTTCATCAGCTCCCGAACAGCATCGCTAAACCAGGCATACGAATTCTCCATCTCCGCGAGAACCTGCAATTGCGACTGTCGTTGGTGGAAGGTGCTTTCCAGGCCACTTATAACTTCAGTGCAGTCGTCTCGAACGTTTGCAAGTTCTTTCTTCTTCTGATTTAGGGAGTCTGCTAGAGCAGAGAGCTTGTCAAGTTCTCCCTCTATGGCGATCTTCCTGCTTTCAAACCCTTTTTTCTCTGGCTGCAACCGCTCATGTTTTTCCTTGAGCTCGTGGTATTCAGATTTTCTTCGGCTTTGGCGGCGACCAAGATCCTCGATTTGCTTGCGCATAGATGTTTGGGCGTTGCGCACTCGGGCCATCTCTCCCAACAAATCGACAAGTTCACCTTTCCCTAGGTCCAACTTATCTGTCAACTCATTCAAACGAGACTTTTCTTGGTTAAGTTCCTCCTCTAGCGTATGGGCTAGAACTTCTGCCTGAGAACATTCCCCTGCCAAGTCATGCTGTTTTTTGGTGAGGCGATCTCTTTCCCCGGCCAGCTGCTTGCGGCGATTTTCTTGCTGCTCGATTTCCTTGGCCATCCGCTGTTGTCTTTCCCTGAGCTCTTGGCTTTGCCGTTGGAGGTGGAGTAGGCTGTTTTCATCGCTGCTGATCGAGTTTTTGATCTGAAACAATGACTCCCTTCGTTGCCTTAAATTTTCACCAATTTCGTGGAGTTGGGTGGAACGATCTGTTAGTTCAGCGTCCAATCTCCCCAAGTTGGCGGCCCCCTCAGCTTGCTGGTCATTCAAGGAGCTGAGATCTTGCTCCAGACGTTGCAGATCCTGGTGGTGCAGGCCATAGCGATGGGAGGCTCGGGTGATTTCAATGTGTTTGATTTCTTTTTTAAGAGTTCGGTAACGGTTGGCCCTTTGGGCCTGTCTCTTGAGACTCGATAGGTGGCGCGAAACTTCGGAGATGATATCGCCAAGGCGGAGAAGGTTTTGCCTAGTGAGTTCAATTTTTCGCAGAGCCGCTTTCTTCTTGATTTTAAACTTGGTGATCCCCGCAGCTTCCTCAATGAGAGCACGAATGTCTTCTGGCTTGGACTCAACTACTGTACTGATTTTTCCTTGTTCGATAATTGCATAATGGCGATGTCCCACACCGACATCCATGAACAGCCTGCTGACGTCCATTCTACGGCAGGGTATTTTATTAATCAGATATTCGCTTTCTCCTGAACGAAAGAGGCGACGGGTAACCATGATCTCAGTGTGTTCGTGATAGGGTGGGGGCGCTTTGCCATCCTCATTAGAAAGAACAAGTGATACTTCAGTAAAATTCAGTGAGGGGCGACCATTTGCTCCGCCAAATATGACCTCCTCCATGAGTTTGCCTCGGAGCTGCTTGGCGCTTTGTTCTCCAAGAACCCAGCGAATAGCATCGACAATATTACTTTTGCCACAACCATTCGGTCCTACTACCGCACAAATCCCAGTGGAGAAGGCGACGGTGGCTTTGTCAACGAAAGACTTAAATCCAAAGAGTTCAAGCTGTTTAATATGCATGGGGCTGTTGCAAAAAGGGCAGATCCACATGCGACCTGATTATCCGCTGTGGTCTGTATTTAGATTTCATGGTGAATTGGCCATCTCGTCAAAAAAATCACCGAATGCTAACAAAAAGGTAAAACCTTGTAAAGCGATTCTTCTTGTCAGGTGTCTCCCCATTTTTCCCGGTTAGTATGGGATTTACTATGTCGATTACCCTTTCACCATCCATTTTGATACTCTGATCACTCTGAGGCAGGGGGAGCTCCGATGCGGTTTCCCGCATCGCACCGCAAGCGGTATCTGCGACAAGCGAGTTCCCACTTTCATGGTCTCGCTACAGCAATTCATATAATCATCTGACATCCGGGCTAGAAGAATGAGCCACTCAGTTTTGGGGAGACTCCTGAATGTTCCTGTATCTGCTCAATAAGGACTAATGGCGGGAAGGCACGGGTGAAGTGGGTCTGCATAGTTCTCTCGCAGAGAGAAACTTTGGCTAATTCTTTCGCTGGCCGATCTCTTAACAGGTTATAGGGCGAGGCGAGAAAAGTCCGCCATTTGCCGGAAAAGGGTTGCAATCCGAGTGAGTAAAGCCAATCTATTCTGCCGCAAGGCCAAGTCTTGGTCCAAAACCAGGACCTCGTCAAAGAAACTATCTATTGGAGTTTTTAGTTGACTCAGGCGGTCTAACACAGCATCGTAGTCCCGGGCTGCCAGCGGCTCTTTCAGATTCTGTTCACAGGCAATGAGGCTCTCGTACAAGCTAGTCTCTACCTGATTGACAAATCTCTGTGGATCTACCGGTGCATCGACGGGCTCTTTCAAGATGTTGACCACTCTTTTGACCGTGCCCAGCAAGGGCTCAAAGTCCTCTCGATCTTTAAAGGTTTCTAGTGTCCTCATTTTTGCCACCGTCTCTACCAGAGGATCGAGATGAAAGGCAAGCACCGCCTCCACAACATTTTGCGGGTGCCCCTGGCCAATGAGGAAATGCTGCAACCTCCTCTTGAAGAATTCAAGCACGGATTGGTGGGTCTGCTCAATAGGCTCGGTGAGCTTTCCGTCTAAACCAACAATGGCTTTGCTTATAAGGTCGGAGAGAGAGATAGAGAGGTCATTTTCCAATATTATGCGAATAATTCCCAAGGATTGTCGACGCAAAGCGAAAGGATCAGCAGTTCCGGTGGGAATCTGACCAACACCGAAGCAGCCAACGATGGTGTCCAATTTATCAGCTATGCTTACAAGGGAGCCAGCAACACCTGTGGGGAGTTGGCCGCCCGCATGGGTTGGCAGGTAATGCTCGTAAATTGCTAACGCCACTTCCTCTTTTTCTTTGGCAAGTCTAGCATAGGCCCGACCCATGACTCCCTGGAGCTCCGGAAATTCACCCACCGTGCCGGTCACCAGATCAGCCTTGCATAAATAGGCAGCCCGGCTGACTGTCTCCTTATCTGCCGGAGCCACCTGATCAGCCATATACTCAGCCAATGCTTTGAATCTCTCGAGCTTCTCGAAAGAGGTCCCGAGCTTGGAGTGAAAAACCACTTCCTTTAGCTCCTCAACCTTGTCATCAAGAGAGACCCTCTGATCCTCCACGTAGTAGAAACGGGCATCTTCGAGACGGGCTCGAAGCACTCGTTCGTTTCCCAAGGCTACGATTTGAGGATCGCGGGTCAGGGTGTTGTTGACCGTGACAAAATAGGGCATCAATTTCCCTGAGTCGTCCAGTAAGGCAAAGTAGCGCTGGTGTGCTCGCATGGCAGTAATCAGGACTTCCTGAGGTAGCTCGAGATAGTGCTGGTCGAAACTACCGCAAACTGCAGTGGGATACTCCGCCAGCTGAACCACCTCCGCCAAGAGATCTTCGTCCTCACGAATATGACCTTTCTTTTCCTTGGCGCAAGCAGCGACAATCTGTCGTATTCTTTCCCTTCGCTCCTCTATGTCGACGATTACAAACCTTTCGCGTAGCCCATCCACATAGCCGTTGATGTCAGTGACCTCGAAGGGACCGGGGCTCATGAAGCGATGTCCGTAAGAGGTGCTGCCACTTGTAACGTTGCCATAGGTGAAGGAGATCACCTTTTGGCCCAGTAGGGCAACCAGCCAGTGTATCGGTCTGGCAAAGGTAACTTTCAAATCACCCCAGCGCATAGACTTGGGGAAGGGGATATTCCCAATGAGATCGGGAAGGACTCCACTGAGAAGTTCAACAGTAGGGGCTCCAGTCTCGTGACGGCTTACTATGAGATATTCACCTCTACTGGTTTGTTTCACCTGGAGTTCTTCCGGTTTCACCCCCTGAGATTTAGCAAAACCGAGAGCGGCCTGGGTGGGTTTACCCACCTCGTCAAAGGCCACATCCCTTGGCGGACCAGTAATTTCAACAGTTTGAGCTTCTTGTTTTTCAGCCACATCCTTGATCACCCACACCAAGCGTCTTGGGGTTGCCATGGTCTGGATGGTTCCGTGGTCAATCCGTTGAGCCGAGAAGAATTTACTGAGCATGGTAGCCATGGCATCCAGAGCTGGTTGGATGTAACTGGCTGGAATTTCCTCGGTGCCGATCTCTAATAAAAAGTCGCTTGCCATAGCGTCTCTCCCGATTTCTATTCAGCCTCACTGCCGATAAAGAAGTAACCCTGCGAGTCGGTCTATTGTTTTTTCCAGCGATTCAGCAAGGGATACCCCATCTCTTTACGCTGCTCCAAGTAACCCTGCGCTGCAAGTCGCGCTAGATTGCGAACTCTCCCTATATAGTTTGTCCGTTCGGCCACACTGATGGCTCCACGGGCATCCAACAAGTTGAATGTATGTGAACACTTGAGACAATAGTCATAGGTGGGCAGTACCAATTTACGCTCATTCATCCGTATGGCCTCGGTCTCGTACATGGTGAAGAGCTCAAAAAGCATGTCCACATTTGCTTCGTCGAAATTATAGTAGGAAAACTCCACTTCCCATTTATGATGGACATCCCCGTAAGTAATCTCATCGTTCCATTTCAGATCAAAGACGTTGTCCACTCCCTGGAGGTACATGGCAATACGTTCGAGTCCATAGGTCAGTTCTCCGGAGATGGGATCGAGTGGCATACCTCCGGCATGCTGGAAGTAGGTGAACTGGGTGATTTCCATGCCGTCCAGCCAGACCTCCCAACCCAGTCCTGAGGCGCCGAGGGTGGGTGATTCCCAATCGTCTTCCACGAAGCGAATATCATGGTCCAAAGGATCGATGCCGAAGCTCCTCAGACTTTCCAGGTACAGTTCCTGGATATCCATGGGAGATGGTTTGAGTATTACCTGGTATTGATAGTAGTGTTGCAAACGGTTGGGATTTTCGCCGTAACGTCCGTCAGTGGGCCGTCGAGATGGTTCTACGTAAGCGACATTGTAGGGTTCGGGACCCAAACACCTGAGCAAGGTGGCCGGGTTGAAAGTCCCGGCGCCTACTTCGATGTCGTAAGGTTGTTGGATGATACAACCGTAATCGCTCCAATATTTTTCAATAGCCAGAATCAATTCCTGGAATGTCATGGGAGACTCCTTGAAGAAAGGATGGGGATATGAGTCAAGACGCTAAATTACCTTGCTGCCGGTTGTCTGTCAAGATTATTGTCTCGGGCGTTTGCCTTAATACTAGGCAGTGAGCACCGAGTTCGCATAGCATGTGGGCATGGAGCATGGAGCTAAAGTAAAGGAAGCTTGTCAATTAGTTAAAATCGTTGAAGTCGTCCAGTCCAGAAATCAGAAGTCAGAGAACAGCAAGTCAAATCGTCGATATGTCAAATAGTCAAATGATTATCAATGGCCACGATGATGAATTAACGATTTGCCTAATTTCCCAATTGATCAATCGACCATTTGACCAATTGCTTATTTGCCTAATTCCCTAATTAACTACTTTCCAGACGAATAACGAATCTCTGATAACGTATAAGGGCACTGGCTGCTGACCGCTCAAAAGACGGTCTAAACCAGCTCGTATATAGGCAGGCTAGGGATGGGCAGAACTGTTGGCCGTTTCTAATGCACCAATTTGGTACAGGAGCCTCAGAGACTTCAGGTCTTTTTCTAAATGATGTCGAACAAGATCTAGAAGGAGAAAACGACATTCATCCAGTGATTGGCGATGAAATCTGAGGCGCCAGACTTTGGCGGGGGGAAGTTGCTGAGCTTGCCTAAGGAGCATAATTGTGCCAAGTGAAACTTGATATACCTTACCACCTCGGGGGTGATCTCCGCATAGGAGGCCCCCCTGGGAAATAGAGAAATACCAGACCTCACCAGAAGTAGAATCCCGGCCGCAACGAAGGCATCTCTGTAAATTTGGGGCGTAGCCGCTGAGACTAAGCATTCGCAGGAGGAACAAAAGCAGGAAGTGTTCAGGCTCCCCTTTTCCCTCTAGTTGTTGGAGGTATTGATGAAGCAAAGTAAAAAGGGAGGGATTGGCCTGCCGTTCCGGTGACATTTCCAGCACAACCTCGCAGCTCAGACTGGCGTAGCCTATACGCACGACCTGGTTGCGGAGTTCAATGAAGCCGTTTTTGAGTTCGCTCGCATCGATGCGCACCAGGCCGGAGGATGATCTGTCTGCGTAGGTTATGAGGACGTGCGAAAGGGGTTCTAAAGTGTGGACGAAACGTTTCTTGCTGCGCCGTGCTCCTTTAGCGATACCGGTGAGTTGCCCCTGGTTCCTGCTGAAGAATGTAATCAAACGGTCCGATTCGCGGTAATCCCTTGTGCGCAGAATGATCGCCTCGTCTTGGCGAATAGTCATTGTCTAATCCCTGAATCGGTACCTTGGAGATCAGCCTCACCTGTAAGAGAGGGATCTGGCAGTTGCAACCGAACAACCTCGCCGCTTTGCCCGAGGGGTTTCAGGGGATTGTCATTCAGATAGAGCCTTATTCCGCCAGCGTTTCCTACAAGCACCTGCATGTCTGATGTGGCCATCCAGGTGAGTTGTTCCCCCGGCTGGAGCAAGTACTCGCGCTCGCGGCTTCCATCGATGATAATACGAAGCCAAGTCTTTTCAACAGCATCAGCCCTGAGCACGAAAGGAGTGCGGGCGGCATTTACAGATGTCTCTCCGCCGCTTGGCTGAGAAATCGTGCGTTCTGGCTGAATGTCGGTCTCGACCTCTTCAACAGCCTTGGAGGGGTCTTGCGTGTACTGTTTCTCAGTGACCTCAGAAGCAGCATCAGCTCTTGCAGCTTCCTGGCTTGCTTCCACCGAGGGGAGCGATTTCCCTTGTGCGGGCGGCTTGGACTTCCGGTGCAGGAAGCTGCCTTGGGACCAAATGATTGCAAACCCTAGCAAGATCCCAAAACCTAACAGTAATAAAGCAAAGAATTTTTTTTTGGAGGATGTGGGGTGCAGTTTATAATGGAACTTCTCAATTGCTTCCTCATAACCACCTAACTCTTCGATACCATCTTGGTATGCAATAATCACATCTTCTGGATCGAGACCGACCCTCTGGGCATAGGCCCTGAGAAACCCCTTGATGAGAACAGGAGCGGGGAGTTGTTCATCGTCTCCCTCTTCAATGGCCTGCAGCATTTTCATGCTGATTCTGGTATCGGCAGCTATTTGTTGCAGACTTATCCCTCTTGCTTGCCTTTCTCTTCGCAGGGATTCGCCGAGCCTTTTCATTTCGTCCCCATCTGTTACAAAGCATGAAGCCAGATTTAACCACCAAGGACACAAAGTTCACAAAGAAGGCTAAGGGGTGTATGGCTTTTCGTCCTTTGTGTCCTTGGTGCTCTTTGTGGTCCAAGATTCTTTATCGATTTCAGGTATCACCGACCGACACCGCCTAGGGGTACATACGCTGCAAGAGCCTGGGAAAGGGTATAGCCTCCCGTAGATGGTTAATGCCACAGATCCAGGCAACGGTTCGTTCGATTCCAAGCCCAAAGCCAGAATGTGGTACTGAGCCGTAACGCCTCAGATCGAGATACCATTCAAAGGATTCTCGGGGAAGGTTGTGCTGCACCAGCCTTTGCAAAAGGGTGTCATAGTCATCCTCCCTCTGAGAGCCGCCGATGATCTCTCCATAACCCTCGGATGCGAGCACATCGACACAAAGCGCCAGGTCAGGTTTTTGGGGATCACTCTTCATGTAAAAGGCTTTTGTTTCCAGGGGGTAGTGAGTGATAATTACAGGGCGATCAAACTGCTCTGAGATAATAGCATCTTCATTGGCGCCAAAATCATCACCCCACGGGTGGGAAATACCTTTTTCCTTCAACAGATCCAAAGCTTGATCATAGGTTATACGGGGAAATGGAGGTACCACTGACTGCAGTTTAGTGAGGTCACGCTCCAAGACTTTGAGTTCTTCACTTCTGTCCGTTAGGACAGATTGGACTAGATGGGTGACGAGATCTTCTGCCAAGGAGAGAATGTCCTCCAATTCGGCGAAGGCCATTTCTGGCTCCAGCATCCAGAACTCCGCTAAGTGTCTACGAGTTTTCGATTTCTCGGCTCTAAATGTGGGGCCCAAGGTATAGACCTTGCCGAAAGCCATGGCACCAGCCTCGGCGTAGAGCTGCCCGCTTTGGGAGAGGTAGGCCTTTTCACCGTAGAAATAGTCAGTTTCAAAGAGAGTACTGGTACCTTCACAGGCAGCAGGTGTAAGAATAGGAGCATCAAAAAGGACAAAACCCTTACGGTTCAGATAGGTTTGAGCTGCTTGGATGACGTAGCTCCGAATGCGCAAGACCGCGTGCTGTTTAGAGGAACGAAGCCAAAGATGACGATGGTCCAGGAGAAATGAAACCCCGTGTTCCTTGGGACTGATGGGGTAGTCTTCAGCAATCTGGATGGCCCGTAAATCGCTTACCTGCAACTCATAACCACCTGGAGCACGAGCATCGGCACGAACTGTGCCGCTAATCTCAAGGGAAGATTCTTGGGTTAAGATTTCGGTGGCGTTAAAAGCCTCTGGTGCAGCCTCGCTTTTCACCACCACAGACTGGATGATGCCGGTGCCGTCACGAATCAAAAGGAAACGGATTTTGCCGCTTGAGCGCTTGTTGTAGAGCCAGCCACGTATGGTCACCATTTGGCCAACATACGCCCCAACCTGGTCGATGGTTGTAATTTGACTCATAGAGCTACTCCGAATAGTAAAAAGCGCAGGCTACTTTGCTGCGGTCATTGCTCTCAACTGCATCGATGCAGTGTCCGTAGTCTGACGTCGCATAGTGCATAGCGTGGAATATTATCCCTGAAAACGCCATGTGCTAAACGCTATGCGCCTTGCGGCAAACGAAGTGAGTCAGGACGAATGACGGACCTAGATTAATAGACAATCTTCACATAGGAACGTTCTCGCAGACCACTCAGCCACTCCCTGTACCTAAAGTCCACTTCTCTTTTATAGAGCAAGTTCCTAATAGTTTCCTCAACTTCATCCAACGGTCTAGCGGGTGCTTTATCCACCTCGATGAGTTTAATAATGTGTATTCCTCTGGTGGTTTCAATGTCTGGGCTGAATTCGCCGGGTTCTAAGGCCTCAGTTGCCGCCTCCAGCACGGGCTCGAGTTCACCCTTGGCGAAGAAACCTAAGTCACCACCGGCCTCCGCTGCGGGGCCTTGACTATAGCGCTTGGCCAATGAACCGAAATCGTCTCCACTTTGCAATCGTTCCAGAATCTGTTTGGCCAGCTTACGTAAATGATTGCGCTCCTCAGGAGTGTCAGTGGCGGTGAAGGGCAGGTAAATGTCCTGGATACGCCATCGCTGCTTACTTTCGAACTCCTCTATATGGTCCTCATAGTAAGCCTGAATCATTTCATCGGTGATTACGGTTTTACTCTTTACTTCACGGTTGACCAGCTTTTGCTGTTCCATATTTGTCTTTATTTGCTTACGAAGATCTGCAATTGTACCTCCTTCTTTGCGAAGCTCGGCTTCCAGACCTTCCTGAGTAAGGCGATTTTCCCGCATGATCCTGTCAACTGTCTCATCTACCTCTTCGTCACTAACACTGATTTTCAGACGGGCAATCTCTTGAGCAGCCAAGCGTTCATTGATGAGGACATCGATCAAACCGCGCCGAATCTCCTCCACAGATTGATTTTCCTCGCGGAGAAAGGGATTTTGGCGGCGGGCAGCCACAAAGGCCTTTGTTCTCTCGTTAAGTTCGCTTAGGGTGATAATATCGTCATTGACGTAAGCGATAATTCGGTCTACTACCTCTGCTTTGGATGGGGTAAGCGTCGAGAAAAACCCCGAGAGGAGACAAAGCCAAGCACTGAGAAACCAATTTTTCCAGCCCATTTTCATGGCAAAACAACGTTGGTCAAGTTGAGCTAAATACCCGACCTCAAAACAAAAACTAGCAAGTTTAAACTAGTAGCACGTTACTCCAAGTTGTGCAAGAGCTTTTTGAGTTCGGCGATGGACTCCACCACGTCAGGGGAGTGACTCTTAAAATATAGACGGTATTCGGGAGTGAGACGCAAGCGTTTTGTCTCAGCTGCAATCAGTCGAGTGAGTCTGGCCGGATCTATTTCTGGATTTTCGGCAAACGTAAGAACTAACTCACCATTTACACTATCTAGCTGTTTTATCCTTAGTTTTTTTAATAGTAATTTCAGCCTGAGCACGGTTAACAGATGAGAGGCCTCCTCAGGCAGTGGACCAAACCGATCCTGCAATTCCTCTTCCAGGTCTGCTAAGGCACTTTCATGGCCGGCAGAGGCCAGCCGCTTGTAAGTTGCCAACCGCTGACCGCTGCTGGTGATATAGGTCTCAGGCAGATGGGCTGATAGGTTTAGGCGAATTTCGGGCTCCACCGGCTCCCTGGGGGTTTTTCCTTTGATTTGAGAAATTGCCTTCTCCATGAGGTGGACGTACATCTCGTACCCGACAGCAGCAATATGTCCAGATTGAGCGGCACCGAGAATATTACCGGAACCTCGGATCTGAAGATCGTTCATGGCTATTTTGAAACCGGATCCAAGTTCAGTGAAATCCATAAGGGCCAGTAGACGTCGCTGTGCTTGGCGGGTTACCAAATGTTCGCCAGGAATTAGGAGATAAGCGAAGGCCTGTTCCGAAGACCTTCCTACCCTACCTCGAAGCTGATAGATTTGTGCCAAGCCAAACTTGTCGGCACGATTGATAAAGATCGTGTTCGCAGCAGGTATGTCTAGGCCAGATTCAATTATCGTGGTGCAAACCAGCACATCGATACGGTGGTGGATGAAGTCAAGCATAACTTTTTCCAGCTCTCGTTCTCGCACCTGACCATGAGCCACTGCCACACTAACCTCAGGAATCAGCTCTTGGAGGTGATTGGCGATGCGATAGATTGTCTTGACGTTGTTGTGGACAAAAAATACCTGTCCCCCGCGAGCTTTTTCTTTGAGAACTCCCTCTCTGATAACCAGGTCGTCAAAAGAGCAGATTCTGGTAACAATGGCCAGGCGATCTTGTGGGGGTGTATCAATGACACTTAGGTCCCTAATTCCTATGAGAGACATATGGAGGGTGCGAGGAATCGGTGTGGCTGTCAA